>JBLNFG010000001.1:0-3285 GCA_050263495.1 Myxococcales bacterium
CGAGGCGCTCGCGGCCATTGATGCGGATCTTGCTTTGCTTGAGCAGGAACACGCAAAGGAACAGGCCGGACTAGCCCAGAAGAGGGAGCGAAGAGACGATCTCGTGCAGCGTCTTACTGCACTCAAGGCAAGTCTGGCCGAGATGGAAACGTCGCGCTCCGACGTGATGACCGAGATGCGCCAGATGAATGTTCAAATAGAACGTTCACGCGACAAGATGTCCAGGTGCCGCAACGAGAAGGAGTCGCTTGCCGTTCAACGCGAGCTCGAGGAACTCCGCCGGCTGATGCGGGATCGCGAGATCGACGCAGAAAAGCTGGGCCAGTTGATCGAGCAAGCCAAGGGTGACATCAGCAAGCTCGAAAGCGAACTGAAGCAATTGGAGGCGGATCTCGGGCTTGTGGAAGGTCCGGCGCAGGAACGACTGTCGAGCATTCAAACCAAGCTAGACGGAAAGAAAGCGGAACGTAAGTCGATCACGTCCAAGATAAAACCGCAAACGTTGAGCCGTTACGACATGATTCGCAAACGAAGAGGCTCGGCGGTGGCTTCGACAACGCATGGGACGTGTAGCGCCTGTCACATCTCGCTGCCTCCCATGATGTTTCAGCAGCTGATGCGCCAAGAGCAACTTGGCCAGTGTCCGCAATGTAATCGAATCCTCTATTTCCGTCCCCCGGCCTCGATTCCACCAAATGGCTCGGAGGAAGAGTAAGTGCTGAGAGCGACCGGCCTGTTTCACGGGCCGTGGTCCTTCTCGCTCGGGGTCACGCCGTGAAGTCGTGTACTAAATGTGGTCGGCTCTATCCTGTAGACTCTGGCTTCTGTCCCGTTGACGGTAGTCAACTGTTGAGCGTCAGTCAGGCCCCAATTGCCGCTTCGACAGAAGACCCAAAGGTAGGGACTGCGGTCCTCGGGCGATACGAGGTCCGCCGAGTGGTTGCAGATGGGGGAATGGGGCGTGTGTACGAAGCTCTCGACCTGGAGACGCGACGCAATGTTGCGCTCAAGATCTTGCACCACGAGGTCGCGAGGGACAGTGTGGCGGTCGAGCGGTTTCGCAGGGAATTCGACGTCAGCAAGCTGCTCTCGCACGACCACGTGGTCGAGGTCTACGACTTCCAGCCAACCGACGATGGTTCGTACGTGTTGGTCATGGAGTTCCTTTACGGCGAGGAACTACGCAGCGCGCTCAAGCGTGAGAGTGTGCTTCCACCGGCACGCATTGTCCGCATGTTGGCCCAGCTGGCTGCGGGTCTCGATTCTGCGCATCAGAAGCAACTTGTGCATCGCGATCTCAAGCCAGACAACGTGTTTCTCTGCCAGCAACGCGACGGGGATGTCGTAAAGATTCTCGACTTCGGCAGCGTGAAGGACAAGGCAGACAACGCCAAGAAGCTGACCGTACTCGGTACTACGATCGGATCTCCGTTCTATATGGCTCCTGAGCAGGCCCAGGGGCTCGAGACGTTGGATCATCGAGCGGACGTTTGGGCCCTAGCAGCGATCGTATACGAGTGCCTTACGGGGTCGGTGCCATTTGGTGGAGTGAATGGCCCCAGCATTTTGCTTGAGATCTTGACGAAATCGCCGGTACCACCTTCGGAGCGGGCGGAAGGGAAAAAGTACACGGTGCCCCCCACGTTGGATCGGGTGATGGCCTGGGCTTTCCAGAAGAATCCAGCAATGCGGATCCCGAATGCGGGGGACTTGGCGGATCGAGTTGGGCAGGCCTACGGCCTCGAGGGCACGCATTTGGATTGGATTGCGATGACACAGCCTGAGGTCGAAGCGCAGATCAACGAAAGAATGCCGGCAGCCGTTGCTGCTATGGCCGAGCAAGCGCAGAAGGGGACTGCCCTGGATGACTTCTTCGGGGATGGAGGCAATCTGTTGGATCAGAGCGTCCGCCCTCCGGCGATTGGCGACGATGCCGTTCCTATCCCCCAACCGGCGATGCGAGCATTTCCTGTTTGGTTGATCGTTGTTGCGGTCGGAATTGTCCTCCTTCTTGGGGGCATCATTGGCATCCTTTCGCGGTAGTGCCGAGCCAACTTCGACCTGACCCAACACGCTCCGTGGTTTAACGAGATGGGTCTTGAGCATCCGACTCCCCGCCGATGCGAAAAGCGCAGCGGCGCTCCGTGGTGAGCGCGCCGCCTACGTGGTAGGGTCGAGATCCCATGGGAAAAGGATCGTCCGCCCGAATCATGCTTTTGATAGCGTTGGCCGCTGGAGCCGCGGCGTTTGCATGCCAGCGATCTGGATCGGCGAACCAGGCAGCGACCAAGTCCGAGGACCCACCCAACGCCGCTGTGCAGATAAAGATGACGGCTCAGGCGCCAACCGGCGATGTGCCTGCGCCCAGAGGGCAAGCAAAGTACGACGAGCCTCAGTTCTCGCTCAGTGTTGTTGCTCCCACCGACGCAACCAAGGGAGCGACTGCGGGGCTAAATGTAGTGTTAGTGGCGAAGCCTCCCTTTCACGTGAATGAAGAGTACCCGCACCGATTTCGCGTGATTGCTGCACGAGGCCTGTCCACCCCTGCAAAGATGATTCAGCGCGATTCCGCGAAAGTCACCAAGTCCCGACTCGAGATGGCCGTACCAGTGACGCTCGACAACGAAGGCCCCTATGGTCTCGACGGAGAGATGGGATTCTCCGTCTGCACAAACGAGAAGTGCTTGATGGAGAAGCGTCCACTCTCGATTGAGTTCGGACCAAAGTCATAACCGCGCCGCTCTGGCCCGTTGCCCAGGTTTCGTGAGGGATGATATCCGAGTAGGTTCCTATCCAAACAATGGCTATTCGGACCCGGCCGCTGCGCTCCGAAGCCTCCGTGTCTCCACTACGGCTCGCCCAGCCCCCACTTTGCTAAAGTACGTCGCATCTGAAAAGATTCGGGGTCCTCGTGCGGAGCGCGCGACGCCGCTTGACAGGATCCCCTGGGTTCATCATAGTCTCCCGCCCACGCCGAAGTAGCTCAGTCGGTTAGAGCACGCGCTTCATAAGCGCGGTGTCGACGGTTCAAGTCCGTCCTTCGGCACAAAGAAACAAGCTGAGTCGTTGGGCCACCCCGGGACGTCGCAGCATCGACCATGCGAATACTCGGGATGGCCGCCTCAGGGATCTGACGAAGGCGGTTACGGGTAAGTCAGGGTTGAACTGATGCTCACCGTGCCTTGCGAGGCCAAGCGGCAAGTCGTACGCGTTTGAGCGGTCTAGTTGAAGCCTCTGCGGGACCGCTCGATAGCGCTCTTTCGGCGCAGCCGAAGGCTAGCCAAG
>JBLNFG010000002.1:0-4522 GCA_050263495.1 Myxococcales bacterium
CTCGGCGCCCGTGGAGTGCGTGTGCATCGCGCGCTCCCCCGAGTGCGTGTGCATCGCGCGCTCCCCCGAGTGCGTATCCATCGCGTGCTCCAGCGCACGACGATAGAGCCGCGTCGTAGCCGCGACGTATTCGGGACCCTTCAGTCGACCCTCGATCTTGATCGCGTGCACCCCTGAAGCAATGAGTTCGGGCAACATCCGACTCGCATCCAGATCCTTGGGCGACAAGAGGTATGCGGCGTCTGCCACGTCGTGCAAAACCCCATCCACCACCAGATCATACGGTAGGCGACAGGCCTGCGCGCAGGCACCACGGTTGGCACTTCGCCCGCCGATCGCTTCGCTGGTAAGACACTGCCCCGAGTACGCGATACAGAGCGCGCCATGCGCAAACACTTCGAGTTCCAGATCTGACGAGCGAGCCAGCAACGCGACGTGTTCCAGGGATAGTTCTCGGGCGAGGGTAATGCGCTTCATGCCGAGCTCAGCGAGCAGCTGAATCGCGTCCGCATCGGTGCAGGTGGTCTGCGTGGAAGCGTGGAGCCGAAGCTCCGGCGCAATCTGTTTGGCCAGGCGCGCTACCGCCATGTCTTGAACGATAATCGCGTCAACACCTGCCTCTGCAGCGTGGCCAATGAGCGCCGCAATCGGTTCGAGTTCATCGTCGAACACGAGCGTGTTGAGCGTCAGGTAACCGCGACGGCCGTAGTCGTGGATCTGGTCCACCAAGGCGTCGAGGTCGCTGACATGGAAGCTCTCTGCTCGCGCTCGCGCGTTGAACCCGCAATCGAGCCCGAAGTAGACGGCGTCGGCGCCTGCGCGTAACGCGGCGTCGAGGCTCGCCGCGTCCCCAGCGGGAGCGAGGATTTCCAGGCGTTTGGACATGAATAGCGTGGTCTACCCGATCCGGCTGACCGATGCCCGATCAACGATGATTCTGTTCGGAGCGTAATACGCGAATGGGCATTGGGTGCGCTTGACCCTGGCGAGCGACACGGTCGGGGTTCCTTCTGCCAGAGAGTTGAGCTACGGTGTTTGCCCTTCGATAGGCGAACTCGAAATGGAGGCTCGACCGTGAAAGCGGGTTTGATTGCAACGTTGACTCTGCTCTCCGTGGTGGGCTGCGGCTACACCGAAACTGAGTGGAAGGCTCAACTCGACAAGTACAACAAGCTCAACAGCCAATGCCAGGAGCAGAAGGCCGCGTACGATAAGACGGCGGCGGATCTCGATGCGACCAAGAAGCAGGTCGCCGAACTCGAAGCACAGCTAAAAAAGAGCGGATTCGATCTAACAACGCTCTCGCAACAACTGCAGCAGACGGGCACGGAGAAGGATCAGCTCGCTTCCAACGTTGACCAGCTCAAGCGGGCTCTCGACGAGTACAAGCTGCGCGCTGAACAACTCGAACGTATCAAGAAGCGCTTCGAGATGCTGCGGGACAAGCTGAACAAGCTGACTCAGCTCGGACTCAAGGTCGAGGTCCGCAATAACCGCATGGTAATTCGCTTGCCAGGCGATGTCCTTTTTCCTTCAGGGTCGGACAAACTCAAAGACGAGGGGGTTAAAGTCCTCAAGGCTGTCGCCGACGTGATCCGAAACGATCCCCAGCTGGTGAAGCGCTACTTCCAGGTGGCTGGTCACACCGACAACAAGCCCCTACAGGGTGGCCCCTTCCGTGACAATTGGGGGCTCAGCCTCATGCGCGCCCGCGGCGTGTTGCTGTATCTGATCGAGCCGGTCAACGCAAAGAAGGAGCAGGAGAAGGAGTTCGCTGGCGGTGGCGGGCTTGACGTTTCGCGCTTGCATGCGGCGGGCTACGGGGAGACCGATCCCGTGCAGCCAAACACGGACGACGAGAAACGGGCGGCGAATCGCCGCGTGGAGCTCGTCTTGCTTCCTGACGTTGAAGAGATGCTCGACTTGCGACAGCTACTCTAGGAGCGCACGGCTTCGTGCTCCAAGTACCGCTCCTGGCCCAAGCCTTGAGCGGTACTGCATTTTGTGCGCGTCGAGCGTCGCCGGTCAGGTCCACCGGATCCGGCTGCCCGCGGAAGCAGGCTCAACGCGACACGGCGTTGCTGCGCCACAGGCAGGCGGCGGGAACGCCGCGTTCGAGCACGCCATTGGCCAACGGACCTATCCAGAATATCTAGTAATTCGGAAATGCTTCTCGTCGCTAAATCCAGCCGAAACTCTATGGTCCTGGGCGGCGTAGGTACCGACGAACCCCAAAACTCGAGGTCATTCGGTGGCAAAAAGTGCGACAGCCAGCATAGACTCCAGCCTCCGAGCTGACCGTGAACGATCTCTCCCCGGAAGAACTGATGCTCGCGTACATCGAAGGCGACGCTAACGCATTCGATCAGCTCTACCGACGATTAGGGCCGCAGCTGTTTGCCTACCTCGTGCGATTGACTCGCGATCGGCCCCGCGCCGAAGACTTGTTGCAGGTTACCTTCACCAAGTTGCATCGAGCCCGCGCCAGTTATCTACGCGGGGCGCCCGTCTTACCCTGGGTGCTCGCGATTGCGCGCCGAAGCTTCTTGGACGAGCGTCGCTCAGCAAAGTCAAGATCCGAGGACCTGAGCCCGGATGGCAGCCTGCCCGAACCGAAACGTGTCGATGAGAGTGGAGCCGAAGACATGGCAGACGCCGTCGATCGAGCACTAGATCAGTTGCCAGAGACTTACCGTGAGGCGATTCAACTTACCAAGATTGTGGGCCTATCTTTGGTCGAGGCCGCCGACGTGCTCGACACCACGCCGACAGCCGTGAAATTGCGCGTGCACCGCGGTTACACCCTGTTGCGCGACTCTCTCCAACACCTACAGAGAACCAATGACGTCCACTGACACGACGTCCGACAAACCAGACGAATTCCTGTGGCCCACGGGAGCGTTACCCCCGCCACCATCGGTGAGCGCTGCCATTCGTCACACGTGCACGGCCAATCTTCGTCGCAAGAAGCCGATCGAGCCACTACGCCGTGTGGTTACCTCTGTCATGGTTTCAGGCGGGTTGTTCGTGACGCTGCTCGCGATCGGCTGGATGCGCCACCCACCCGAAGACGCGATTGTCATGGCCGTGCTCGGCGCGCTGGCGTGGGGACTAATTCAAGCTTCGGTGGTGTTCGTAGGTCACGGTAGGCCTCCTGGATTGCGCAGTGCAAAAGCACTGCGCTGGGCTGCCGTGCTGATCGTGCCGGCAATCTTCCTCGTGCATCTCACGCTCACCACGGGTAACGTGCTGACGTTTGATCAATTTCTCGTCGCCCCACGCTCAGTGCGCAGCACGGTCGTGTGCGGCATTCACGCGCTACTATTTGGCGCATGGGCGTCCATCGCCTTGTTCGGGCTATGGCGAAGAACGGATCCCTTCCACCCGCGCTTGACCGGTGCATTGACGGGTCTTGCGGGAGGTCTGGTCGGCGCGGTTGCGCTCGACATGACGTGCACCAACGACGAGGCTTGGCACTTGTGGCTAGGGCACGGGGCAACACTCATCGTGTTCGTACTCGCTGGATGGGTTGCGGGGCGACGCTGGATCGCGCCGTGAATCGTCGCGTGGGCTGTGAGGAATACGAACCATGAACGATCAAGCAGCAGCGCGCAGATGGCACCCATTCCTTGGTCGACTACAGCGTGCCGCTCGCCCCATCGCGTATGCGCTGCTCGCGTTCGTGTTTTTCCAATGGTTTGCGCGCAACCAATCGGGTCCAAAGACGGGTGAGCCTGCGGCTGAGTTCTCCCTCAAGCTTGCCAGCGATGAGCAAGAGCACGTGACGCTCGCTGATTTGCGCGGCAGCCCGGCGGTGATTGAAGTGGTGGCCAGTTGGTGTAGCGCTTGTCGCTCGATGGCGCCGACCATGGCCGAGGTGGCAAAGGTGCCGCGCAAACGAGCCGTACACTTCCTCGCTGTGGCTGTCGACACACCCTCGCAAGAGGCGGTCGCCATGCACACCGGTTGGGGGATCCCGTTTTCGATAGCGATGGCGGACAGCAAGTTCACGAGTGACTTCCGTATCAATACCCTGCCTACGATCATCGTGCTGGACGCAGAGGGCCGCGTTCGACAAGTCACGAGCGGAACCACGCGAGCGCGGACCATCGATCGTTGGCTCTCCGAGTTGGGCGCCGACCGCATGTAAGCCGCGCATGACGTCGGCTCACTGCTAATCCCGCAGACTCTCCGCACCCAGTCCGCACACGCAAGCCGCGCGTGACATCGACTTACCGCAAGTCCGGCAGACTACACCTGACGGTTGGGCTTACCGGAGATCCCGCAAGACCCCTCCGCGCTCCGTGCGCTCACGTAAAGCCGTGCCGCGCCCGGCGTTCCCCAGGCGTGTTCCGTGACTGTCAGGGATTCGCAGGTGTCGGCTGTTGCTGCACCGCGCCCGACTCGACGCCGGGTCGTGCTGCGGAGGAGGGCGGAGCCGCCGATGCAGCGACCTGCGCGGCGGGCGCTTCCGCTACAGTAGACGGATTAGCTACCTCGCGACTGGAAGCAACGCGCCAAA
>JBLNFG010000003.1:0-5540 GCA_050263495.1 Myxococcales bacterium
GACGTGCTCCTCGAAATCTGCCGGATTGGTGAGCGCGACCCCTCGTTGCTTGGCCGCCGCAACGATCGCGACGGCTAAGGGGTGCGTGCTCGCTTGCTCGACGGACGCGGCTAACCGCAACAGCTCGTCAGGCGCGCCATTCGAGGCTGAAATCTCGACGACACTCGGATGCCCCTCGGTCAAAGTCCCGGTCTTGTCAAACACGACGGTATCGATGCGGCTCGCGAGCTGCAGCGTGTCGATGTCGCGCACCAAGATTCCGGCACGCGCGGCAGCCCCAGTTCCAGCAACAATTGCCGTCGGAGTAGCCAGCCCGAGCGCACACGGGCAAGCGATCACCAACACACTGACTGCGGCCACCAACGCCTGCTCGAAGTCGTGCGCCAGAAACCACCACGCGAGAAACGTTCCGAATGCGATCACTAGCACGATCGGCACGAACCAGGCGCTGATGCGATCCACCAGCTGTTGCAGCTTCGCTTTGCCGGCTTGCGCCCCTTGCACCATCTGAATGATACGACCGAGCGTCGCATCGTCGCCCACGCGCGTCACTTGCGCAATCACGAGCCCATTGACGTTGAGACTTCCACTTAGCACCGGCTGCCCGGGGCCGCGCTGGACCGGAAGGCTCTCACCGGTGAGCATCGATTCGTCGATGGCGGCTTTACCTTCGATCACAATCCCGTCAGCGGCGAAGCGGTCTCCTGGACGCACCGCCATGAGCATGCCCGGCTCTAGCTCCTCGGCGGGGATCTCCTCCTCCGCGACGTTGCGCTCCGCAGCGGTATCGTTCTTATCCCGTCGTATCCGAACCTTGGCTGGACTGAGCCGCAGTAGCTCGCGCAACGCCAAAGTCGTACCACGCTTGGCTCGTGACTCGAGCCATTTGCCCAGACGCACGAGCGTAATGACCACGGCGGAAGCCTCGAAATAGAGGCTCAATTCGGAACCAGGGGTAGCACGCAAGACCTCTGCAACGCTATACGCGTAAGCGGCGCTCGTACCGAGAGCAACCAAGAGATCCATGTTGCCCGCGCCGTGAATCGCAGCCCTGATGCCCGCACGATAGAAACGGGCCCCCAGCAGGAATTGTACCGGCGTCGCGAGCGCTAACTCCACCGCGGGCGCAAGATGCAGGTGCAAACCAAACGGCATTGCCAACATCGGAAGCACCAACGGCAGTGAGAGCGCTATCGAAGCCAGTAGCAGCCAACCATCACGGCGTGCCGCACGCGCGAACTCAGCTTCCTCGTCTGCAAAGAGCTCGGCCGTTGCCTTTTTCGGCAGACGCTTGGGAATGAAGCCGGTCGCTTCGATGGCTCCAAAGATCTCTTCGATCGTGGTCCCGGGAACCACGCGGACACGAGCGCGCTCTTGCAGGAGTTGAACCTCGGCGCTCAACACACTGGGACGCTTCGATAACGCGCGTTCGATGCGTGCCGAGCAACTAGCGCACGTCATGCCCTGGATGCCAAGCTCGATCGTGACCGCATGGTCTTCGGTCATGAACCCTTGGCCTCGACCTCGAATCCAGCACTTTCGATCGCGGACAGGATCGCCGCGACGTCCGAAGGCTGCTTAGCGTGCGTGTCATCGACTTGAACGCGCCCGGAGGCGAGCTCAATTTGCGGATTCGAATTGGGTGCGACCCGTTCGATAGCTCGCCGCACTGAGTTCACGCAACCGTTGCAGGTCATCCCAGTGACTTTCAGTTCGATCATGGTGTTTGTGTTAGCGCAGAATCTGACCATGATCCGAGCCATCGCAAGGCGCAAAGGGTTCGCCAAGACGTCGATTGTGTTTTCTCCTCGCGTGGTCGCTGCGCCGGATCAGCGAGGCCGGCCGTGAGGAGCGCGGGGCCTATTTAGGCACGAGAACACGCAATGCCGCGACGCCTCGAAGGATCGACCTCGAGCGGGACTTGTTGCTGGAGTGAGGTCCGAACACCATGCTATCTGCCGCCCATGATTCACGCCCGCTACGTCCGTTGCGATGTGTTCTCGCGCCAACCCTTTGGCGGCAACCCACTCGCGGTGTTTACCGACGGTCGAGGACTCGAGACCTCGACCATGCAGGCCATCGCGCGGGAAATGAATCTGTCGGAGACGGTCTTCGTCCTGCCTGCTGTGGCTGGCGGGCACATGCGCATCCGCATCTTCACGCCGCGGGTCGAGCTCGACTTCGCGGGGCATC
Organism: Myxococcales bacterium; assembly: GCA_050263495.1. Lineage (GTDB taxonomy): Bacteria > Myxococcota_A > Polyangia > Polyangiales > Polyangiaceae > FEN-1139. Next base: position 2,194 of record JBLNFG010000003.1, read on the forward strand.
CGACAATTGGCGCCGCTTTCGTGCTCGCGCGGCCCCTGCAGACGGATCGACTGGTACTCGAGACAGGCGTTGGCAACGTGAGCACTCGTGTGGAGCGCGAAGGTGCGGATCCGCGCGCGGCGTGGCTCGATCTCCCCTTGCCCGAGGTGCTTCCCCACGACGATCCTGATGCATTGCTGCGTGCTTTGGGTTTGCCCGGCGCAATTACGCCAGTCGCGCGCTACCGCTACGGGTTCACGCACATCGTGGTTCAGGTGGAAGACGCTAGTACGGTGGCAGCACTGTCGCCCAACCTGACGCTTCTCGAACAGCTCGGACCCGTCGGCGTGGTCGTGTTCGCGAACAACGGCGACACGGTTCGCGTCCGCGTGTTCGTCCCTGGCGCTGGTGTGGCTGAAGATCCCGCGACGGGCTCGGCGGTGGCGCCAATCGCTCTACATCTGCATCGGTACTCAGGTCTCTGTGCGAGTCGGAGCCTCAGGCTTGAACAAGGGATAGAATTGGGGCGTCCGAGTGAATTGAGAGCCAACCTGCAGTTCGAGGGCGAGCAGCTCAACCGCATCCACGTGGGCGGCGAGTGTGCTCTCCTTGGCCGAGGGGAATGGCAGCTTGCTGGCCAAGTCCGTGGGTAGCGGGCGCGCGTCGTCAGAGTCCGCCGACGGCCCGAAGCAACGACCAACTGGCGCTGAGCAGCGCAGTTTGCGGCAAAAACCAGGTTCACGTTGCGTTCGGTGTCCACTGCGCTAGCCCCCGCCCACCATGGGTTTCTCCTGCGGCATTGTCGGCCTTCCCAACGTTGGAAAAAGCACTCTGTTCAATTCGCTCTCGTCGGCCAAGGCAGAGGCTCAGAACTTTCCCTTCTGCACGATCGAGCCCAACGTCGGAATCGTCCCCGTACCTGACCCACGACTGACCGCGCTGGCAGATCTCTATCAGCCAGAGAAGACGACCCCGACCACGATTCGCTTCGTCGACATCGCCGGCCTGGTACGTGGCGCGTCCAAGGGTGAAGGGCTCGGTAATCAGTTTCTCGCACACATCCGCGAAGTAGACGCGATTGCACAGGTGGTGCGCTGTTTCGAAGACGACAACATTACGCACGTCGCCAACAAGATTGATCCGGTTTCCGATGTCGAAACGATTGAAACCGAGCTCTGCCTGAAGGATCTCGAAACCGCGAGCAAGCGGCTCGATCGGGCACAGAAGCAGTCGAAGAGCGGCGATCCGAAGGAATTGCTCGCCGTTCGCGTCTGTGAACGTCTCGTGGCCCAGCTCGATGCCGGTAAGCCGGCTCGTACACTCGAGGTGGACGAGAAAGAGGCGCCGTTCCTGGCTGAACTGCAGCTCTTGACGCACAAGCCGTGCTTCTTCGTCGCGAACGTCGACGAGGGCTCCCTCGTCGACTTGAACAAGAACCGCCACTACCAGGCATTGCTCGAACTCGCGGCTTCCAGAAACGCGAAGGTGGTTCCGATTTGCGCGGCACTCGAGGCACAGATAGCCGAACTCGAGCCCGCAGATCGCCCAGAGTTTCTCGCCAGTGCCGGGCTCGAAGAGCCGGGGCTCAATCAGGTGATTCGCACCGGTTACGATCTGCTCGGACTCATCACCTTTCTCACGGCGGGCCCCAAGGAATGCCGCGCTTGGACGGTGCGTCGCGGTGCGACCGCGCCAGAGGCGGCGGGCGTCATCCACACCGACTTCCAACGCGGATTCATCAAAGCCGAGGTAATCTGGTGGGAGGACTTGGTGGCGCTCAAGAACGAGGCCAAGTGCCGCGAAGCCGGCAAGATGAACATCGAGGGCAAAGAGTACGTCGTGCGCGACGGCGACGTGATGCACTTCCGATTCAACGTGTAGCTCGTCGCGCACGCACGAGCGATCGGTCATCGACTGGATTTTTGGCAACACGCTGCAAATGCCGCCAGAATTTGCCCGTTCCGGTTCACGCTTCTCCAGCAAAGCGTCACCCGCGGTCCTAGACGTCCCCGATTGGAATCAAGCGGCGTCCCTGAGCTTGTAGGGCAATCGGAGGGCCACCATACTTCCCTCGTTGGCCATCAACGTGGAGAACTCACCCAATGCGATCGCATTTTGACGTGCTTGTCGCCGCCACTTGGATCCTGTTTGCAAACGTCGGCTGCGGCAATGACAAGACCGGAAGCGAGGCGCCTGCGAACACAGGAGGAAGCTCTGGCTCGTCCGCTATGGAGAGCACCCACGCAAGCACGACCGCCAACGACCCGGGAAACGGAAGCGGCGGCACCACCGGCACCACCGGCAAGGTGCCGAGTAATTCGGACTCCACGGGTGGCAAGATGTCTGCCGGTACCGGCGGTGCAACATCCAAAGGGACTGACGGAAATGGCTCGACAAGCGGCGGCGGAAAGAGCGCGACCGGCGGAAAGAGCGCGACAGGTAACGGCGGCACCGCCAACGCCATGGGCGGAAGTACTCCGAAGGGTGGCTCCTCTAACACAAGTGCCGGACCAGCAAGCAGCGGCACTGGGCCAACAACCGGGCCTTGCACGACCTACGGCAAGCCCGAGCAGGTGGGAGCAGTCGGGATTACGACGAGTGATAAAACCCAGATCTCCGGCATCGTGGCGAGCCGCGACAATCCGGGCGTTCTCTATGCGCAGGCGGACTCGGGTCAATCGGTGATCCACGCCCTGGATACGACCGGCAAGCTGCTCGGCAGCATGAGCCTCAACGTGACACCCAAGGATTGGGAGGATCTCGCGATCGGGATCAACCCAAGCGGAGCCGATTACCTCTACGTTGGCGATATCGGGGACAACGCCGCGCGCACCGGGAGCGGTTCCCCGCGCACATCCATCCTGGTTTACCGCTTCCCGGAGCCAGCCAAGGCTGATTTCTCAACCGCGGCTCCGCTCTCGATTTCCGTGATCGAAAAGGCTGAGCTCACGTATCCCAAAGGCGCCCACGACGCAGAGACGTTGATGGTCGATCCAACGACTCAAGATTTATTGGTCCTCACTAAGGACGAAAACGGGAAATCCGTCGTCTATCGTGCACCCGACACTGCATTCAAGGGCGGCACACCCACCGAACTCGAAGAGATAGTGAGCATCTCTACGGGTACTGCTGGGCAACTGAGCTCCCAGGTTTCCGCGGGCGATATCTCGCCGTCCGGCGATGCGATCCTCCTGCGCACCTACGGCTCGATCCTGCTCTTTCCGCGGCTGCCAACCTGGGCCCAGACCTTTGCCGCGACTCCCGTCACGCTACCCTCGCCCACCGAGCAGCAAGGCGAGGGTCTCACCTTCACGAGTGACGGACAAGCCTGGATCTGCGCCGGCGAAACCAGCACTACACTCTACGGC
>JBLNFG010000004.1:0-2861 GCA_050263495.1 Myxococcales bacterium
CGCTCCGGTGACGGTCAGCGTTGCTGGGGAGCGCTGAATTGTGGGTCGGGAGAGCACCTACCGTGCCTCCTGTGTGGTCTCGTCGCGTGTCCGCGCTAGCTGAGCGTCGCGTTTCGAATTCCCGCGCCAATTCGCCACGGATCCAGAAGGACAGAAGTGGCAACCATGGTAGAGTAAGTGGTTAGTTCGAGTTCCCTCAGCCCAGTAGGTTGTGTATGTCGCTCAAAGGTCGCTACGCGCTCTGTGTCTTTGGCGCCTTTTCCGCTGTGCTCCTCGGGTTTGGCATTACCCCGGCTGAGTCACGTTCGCCCACCGTCGGCGAGGTCCGCGACGAATGTGCTGCGCGAGTCAACGCGCTCGAGGCCGAGGTGCGCTCATTACGCGAACAACTCCGCGTCGCATCGACTCAGCAACGCAATGTTGGAGCCGAGGTGACAACCCATTCGCGCGCGGCACATCGAGCTGCTGCCGTTCCGGTCTCCACGAACTCTTGCGATCCGCCCTATGATTTCGACGAGCGCGGAATCAAATACTATCGCCCGGAGTGTCTGGTCCAGGACGCGATGCAGAGCTGTGCCATTCCGTATGGCTTCACGCCGGCAGGAATCAAGTACTACAAAGCGACGTGTCTCGACGCGCAGCCCACGCTCGAGCGTTGCGATCCGCCTTACCAGTTTGAACCGAACGGCGTCAAACGCTTCAAGCCTGAGTGCTTGCAGTGACTCCGCACTGAGCGCCCCATGGGGTTAGTGCCCTAAGCCGTGGCGCAGACAGCGCCGACACAAGAATCAGAGCTGCAGTCGGAATTCTTGAGGCAGGGCTGCCCTATTGCGCAGCGTGGACAGGCTGAGCCACCACAGTCGACGTCCGTCTCGCCCGCATCCAAAACGAGATTGCTGCAGCTGGCGGGTGCATAGCACGCATTCGAGGCACAGAAATTCGAGAGGCAGTCTGACCCGCGATTGCACGTTCTGCCTGCGCCGCACTTCGGGCAGGTTCCCCCGCCACAGTCGATATCGAGCTCCGCGCCATTCTTGATGCCGTCGCTACAGTTCGCCCCAGTGGAAGTGGAATTGGACTCGCTCCCTCCGACGCTTGAACGCGCATTGGCAGTCGTGCTTGCGCCGCCACTGTCATTGGAAGAGCTGCTGGCGCTCGCGCCGCCACTACCACCGGAACTGTTGCGTGAAACGGTAGCCGTAGTCGCGCCGCCACTACCACCAGAACTGCTGCGCGAGACAACCGTCGTGCTTGCGCCGCCACTACCACCAACGGCTGTTGATCCGTTGGATGCCTTAGCTGTTGTGCCGCTACTGCTACTGTTTGTGGTACTTCCGCTGGAAGAGCCACCGGAGGTCGCCGAGTAGCCCCCCGTACGGGCGCTCGTGCCCGTCCGCTGCGTCGCCCCGCCTGAGGTGGCGCTGCTCGTTGACGACGCGATGCTTCCCGTGCCGGTCTGCAAGGCTGACCGCCCACTGGCGCCCGCCTCATTGACTTCGCCGACGTTCAGGATTTCATCAGACTGACAGCCCGCCAATCCCAAGGCACTGAGCAGCACGAACAGGGCCTTATCGGGCTGGTTCAGGCGGAATATCCGTTTCGAATTGCGCGTCATTTCTCTTGGCCTTCTCCCGAAACCTCATTTGCCGACGAACCGCTCAGACACGTTCGGCGGATGCGGTCCAAAAACGGTGACTCCGGATAACGACGGGTAAAGGCTTCGACGCTCGCGACGGCGTCCGATGGTTTCTGGTTCTTGCAGACGACCAACAGCTTGAGTGCGTCGCGTTCGGTCGAGAGAAATCCAGACGGGAATCGCTCGCGATGCTCGTTCAGCCAAGCGGTGGCTGACTGAGATTCGCCTCGATCCAGAGCGGATTTAGCGTTGGTAATCAGGCGCAACTCTTCGTTCAGCGAGGATGCGGAGCCGTTCGCGGCAGACGCGTCGAAGGCCGCACCACGTCGAGCTCGAGCCGGTGATGGTTGTGATTGGTGTTGTTCCGCTCTCGCGCTCGCAGATTGCTGCGACTTAGGCGTGAGCGTAGGCGGTAAAGGCCCTGTAAGGGGAGAGGGCAAGGACTCCGGTGCCGACAGCGCTGACCCAGGCTGCACCAATTCATTCGGCGTTGTTGCGACTGGGATTGGATTGGATACGGCAGGCGAGAGGTGATTCCGAGTCGCCGTCGCTCCGCTCGGAGCTTTGAGCGAACCTGAACTGGCAAGATATGTCGTGGTTCCGAGCGCACCAACGACCACGGCGATCAGGCTGTATCCGGCCAGCGCACTCGTCTGAGAAACGCGAGCAATCGATAACGGCACCGCGAGCGGCGCGTCTCCGGAATCTACGGCCCTTTTGAGGCGCTCCCAACCCTGTGTGGTTGCATCCCTTGGGCCCCTGCATCCCTTTTCGGCCTCAATCCATTCGCGTAGGTCTTGTTCTGCGCTCATGGTCGAAACCTCCGTGCCTGAGCGTGGTCATGTTCGATCAGCGATTTCAAATCGAGTCGGGCTGCGCGAAGGCGAGAATCGACCGTGCCTTGCTTAGTTTCCAAGCAGAGCGCGATTTCCGCAGAAGTCATGCCCTCGAGCTCAGCCATGATGAATACGAGCCGCTTGGGTTCTGATAGCCGCAACAGCAGTTGGCGTAATTGGTGACCCGCCTCTTGTGCGCACGAGTCTGCTTGCGGCGGGACCATGTTGCGGGTGTTGCCATAAGCGTCTAAGCGCTTAGCATAACGCACGCGATCTCGACGAAGCCGCTGTACGACGTGGTACGTAATAGCGAACAACCACGAGCGGAGTCGAGCCTCGCCGCGAAACTCAGATAATCGCCGGGCAACGACCAAGAAGACCTCGTGAAC
>JBLNFG010000005.1:0-3351 GCA_050263495.1 Myxococcales bacterium
CTGGCTTCCGAGTGGGATGCCGGCATCGGCGAGCCGAGCACATGCGCGACGGACTTCAGGCGTGCACTCATCTGGGTGTACGAAATGCAGGCTCATCCAAAGCGGGTGGTGCTTCCTGAGCATCCGCACCAATCCGGGCGTGATTCGTTGCGGCATGACAATCGGCGCCTTGGTGCCGATGCGCACGACTTCCACGTGCGGGATCTTCCGCAACTCGCCTAAGAGCCAGTCCAACTGATTGTCACTGAGCGTCAGCGGATCGCCTCCGGATACCAGTACGTCGCGAATTTCTGAGTGCTTGCGAATGTAATCCAATGCAAGCTGCCAACGGCTGATCTGTGCCTTGATGCCGTGGCTACCAACCGCCCGTGAGCGAGTACAGTAGCGACAGTAGGTTCCGCATTCCCCCACTGCTAGGAACAGAACACGATCGGGGTAGCGATGAACGAGCCCGGGGCTGACCTCGCGCTCGCCCTCTGCCAAGGGGTCGCTCGATTCTCCCGGTTGATGGCTGTGTTCATGGCAGGTGGGGATCACCGTGCGTCGCAGCCCTTGCGCCGAATCGTTCGCATCCACGAGCGAGAGGTAATAGGGCGTAATCGCGAACGGCAAACGAGTACCCGCCGCAAATGCAGCTTCCTCGTCGGGGCTCAGCTGAACGTATTGCCGGATCTGTTCGTGCGTGCGAATTCGATTGGCCATTTGCCAATGCCAATCGTTCCATTGAATCGAAGAAGCACTGGGAAAGTGCCGCTTGCGAAAGGCGAGCACACGTGGGCTGTGCCTCTCTTTCGTCCGATTCTCAGGTCCGCACCAAAGGACACTCTGCTCGATCTCACTCGATGTGGGAGTCAGAGGCGTGGTGGTTTGTTGAATACGGCAGCGCCCTGCTTTGCCGACGCTGCTCGTGTCAACTCTCTGCTGCGATGGAGGTTCGTCATCTTGCTCCACGAGTTGTGCATCCGCTGAGGGCGCCTCGTGTGCATCGCTTCTGGAGGACACTAGAACATCTGACTCCTTTGGGACTGGCTACCCAACGACGCAATGGTGGTACGGGTTGAGCCCTTGTCGAACGCAAAGTGATCCTCGGCTTAAGATTTTCCCCCAGGACCAGACAAGTTCGCGCCCTACCCGGTGAGCCGCCGCATTAATTGCACACCCAAGGTCTCCCGCCCTCTCCTACGGTAACCGAGCTCCCTCAGTGCGGGACCCAGCGCCTGAGGGGAGGCGGCTCCTTCACGGTAGCGTACATTGCGGCACATCATCCTTCCTCCGAATGGTTGGGACGCTGAGCGAAACGAGACCCCGCGCAGTGAATGCGGGTTCACGAACGACGATGCACCAACTGAGCAGCGCGCCCCGACCGACAGCTTCCGCAACCACGACTGCAACGTCCGTCGCAACGACGTTGTGCCGACCGAGCAACGTCCGTCGCAACGATGTTGTGCCGACCGAACAACGTCCGTCGCAACGACGTTGTGCCGACCGAGCAACGTCCGTCGCAATGACGTGTGAGGCTCATGAGCGTAACGGAAATGCAGACAGTGTGGTGCTCGGCAGAATCATAGCTCGCCAGCGGGGGGCTCTCTCTGCACAGCGTGAGTAGCGGCAATTCTGGCAAATCGCGCACGTGAGTCGGGTTACACGGACTGCGTCGTTTCAGGCAGTGATTGCATGATTCATTAAGGGTGCGTACTCCACGGAGCGCGCTTCACTGAGCGCCTCTCCGCGGAGTACGGACGACTCGCGTCGGCCATGATCGAATTGCTTCTAGAGTCGCCTGCTACCCACGTCACCCGCCCGCTCGTAAGGTGCGTCGCTCACGAGGTTCGCGTTGCCCGCGTGCACATGCGTCGCGTTAACGTTCTGTGAGTGGGGCGCTGTGCCAGCTCGAAGAGAGCCACCCATCAGCGGCTATGCTGAAGGCCAAATCGGCGCCGCATCGGACATGAATCCGTCAGCAGCAGTAGCCTGCGAGAGTGAACCTTGCTTTGCTTGGATGCAGATGCAAGTTAGCGCCTCTGATCCTGTGTTGCGCCAGGATCGGAGCACTGGTGGTGCGACGCGCACGGCCGTTCCTGCAGCGACTTCAATCACCTGATCATCTAGAAGCATTTGGCCGTGACCAGAAAGGAACAGATAGAGCTCCTCATTCTGTCGATGGCCGTGCAAGAACGGGATGGCCTTGCCTGGCGCGAGCGAGTTAAGGGAGAGCTCAATCCCGGTCAAGCCCAGTTCGGAGCGCAGGAACTGCTTGCCCGGCACGGGGCCAAACTTCGGATGAGGAAGCACAAAATCGGCCCACGCGCCTAACCCGCCGTAGCTCCTTACCTGGAATTTCTCAGTGGTTTCGGGTGCTTTGTTGTCTTGCATAGTCGGCGCCTCCTTCAGCGCCCCACCAAAAAAGCACGACCGGTCGTTCCTGTCAAGGTCTGGTGTCAAACCACGCCCAGCGCTAAGCGGAGAGAAGTGTCGAAAGGAGAGCTCACCCGAACACGGATCTTGGACCAAGCCTTGTGCTTGGCGAGTCGTCTTGGGCTGGACGGGCTCACGCTTGGAGTGCTGGCTGAGTCACTCCAACTTTCGAAGAGCGGTCTGTACGCACACTTTCGCTCCAAGGAAGCGCTAATACTTGCGGTTCTCGATCACACGAAGCAACGGTACGCGGCGCACGCCGCTCCTTACATGCAGGGCAGGGCCAAGGGGCTCGACCGACTTCGTGCCTACGTTGCGGCGTGGCTCGATTGGATTGCATTACCCAGTCTACCTGCGGGGTGCCCCATTTTGGGCGCATCATTCGAGGTCGAGGATTTGGACGGACCAACGCGCGAGTACATCGTAAAAGCAACGCACGTCTCTAGGGATCGATTGGCGCATGTCATCCGCGAAGCAATCGCTATGGGTGAGTTGAGCCAAGCGCTCCCGATGGATCAGGTACTCTTCGAGATGCGTGGTATCGTGCTGTCCTTCCACGTCGAACACCGCCTGCTACGTGACGCGGACGCGCGCAAACACGCCGAGGCTGCTTTCGAAAGTCTGATCGCTCGCAACGTCGCCGCCGCACAGGCAAACAGCTAATCCCCGAGAGCCCGGGAGCCCGCGCCCCAGTGACATTCTTGCCAAGGTAGGCGAAGAGCCGTTGAACCTTCGTGCCACACGAACACACAGCTCGCCTGCGCAGTGCCTCGCCTTGCAGACGTCGTCCGAGCGATCGGGCTGATGCCGCTCGGGCGCGATTCCCCGAAGAATGTCGGGATTAACGCTTCGCGCGTTTGGCCGTTAGCATACTCCAAGCGATTTCGAATTCGCACGCTCCGCAGGCCCACTAACGAACGAGTTTTGTTGCCCACC
>JBLNFG010000006.1:0-4493 GCA_050263495.1 Myxococcales bacterium
TCGCGGGACGCGTCACTCGAGTTCGCCGCTCCCGGCGGGGTACGTCGCGCTCGATCGCCCTGTGTGAACGAACCCATCGCACGGTCGACACAAGGACTTGGGAGAGCGCTCGCCGCGAAGCGTCGGCACACGGGCGTAGGCTGCATGAAACCCTTCGTCGCCCGCGCGCGTCGCGACTCGTCATGCATGTTCGGGGGGATTCTTCGCGCGTCGCGCAGCGCTTCGTCGCCAGCGCGGCGTCGAGAACAGCTCTACTCGCGCGAGACGCATTCCTTCGTCCATCGCCTCGCGTCGCTACTCAAGCGCGGGCTACATTGAACCCTTGGCGTCGAACGAGATACCGAGTCGCGTCATTTTCCGCCAAAGCGTGGTCGGACTAATGTTCAGAGCCTCCGCAGCGCGCTCTCGACTGCCGTCAAAAGCACGCAGCGCTGTTTCGACGGCTTCTCGCTCCGCGTCGTCTACGATATCCGCTAGGGTCTTTCCAGCTGCCCGCGCAGCCCGCTTGGGAGCTTGCGGAAGAACGTCGTCCATCGTGATGACGTCAGCGGTGGACAGGGCCACGGCCTGTTCCACCATGTTTTCTAGCTCCCTAATGTTCCCGGGATAATCATAGTTGACCATCACGTCGAGCACGTCGTCACCAATCGTTGCTCGCTTGGACATCTTCCGATTGTACTTATCGAGGAAGAACTCGACCAAGAGCGGCACGTCTTCCCTCCTATCGCGCAGCGGCGGCAAATGGAAACGAGCCACGTTGAGCCGATAGTATAGATCCTGTCGGAAGCGACGTTCCTCTACGGCACGACTGAGATCCACGTTGGTCGCGGCAATGACTCGAATGTCTACCTTGATCGGTTTGTTCTCGCCGATTCGCCGAATTTCACCCTCCTGAATCGCGCGCAACAGCTTTGCCTGAAAACTCACGGTAGTCTCGGCAATTTCGTCGAAGAAGAACGTACCTCCGTCTGCTTCTTCAAATAGTCCCTTACGGGCAGACACGGCGCCCGTAAATGCGCCGCGCGCGTGGCCAAATAGCTCACTTTCCAACAGCGTCTCCGTAATCGCCGCGCAGTTGACGGTCACGAATGGTCGAGTATCGCGCTTACTGTTGGCGTGGACAGCACGAGCTACCAACTCCTTGCCAGTGCCGCTCTCGCCAGTAATCAGCACGATGGCATCCGTTGGCGCAATTTTCACCACCCGTGCCAAGACATCGCGAATGGCGTGCGAGCGTCCTATGATGTTCTCGAAGTGATAACGCTCCTTGAACTCCTGGGCAAATAGCTGGACTTGCCCGTGCAACTTGCGACTCTCCATCGCCTTCTGCACCTTGAGGACCAATTCCTGCTCTGCAAACGGCTTCTGAATATAGTCATTGGCGCCCAACCGCATCGCCTCGACCGCGCTCTCGATCGTACCATACGCAGTCATCACGATGACTTCCGTCATGGGATGCGCCGACTTGACGCTGCGCAGAACGTCAATCCCGTCCGTATCGCCCATGCGCAGATCCGTGATCACAACGTCGTACGCGCCGGTCGCGCCAGATTCGGCTCCTTGCGCACCGTCCGCGGCTTCGTCCACATCGAAGCCGTTTCCGCGCAGCATCATCGCGAGGGTGGTGCGCATGTTGCGCTGGTCGTCGACGACTAGAATCTTGCCCATAGCTTATGATTCCGTTCTCTATTCTTTCGCGTATACCGACGTGGCGCCCACCTGGCGAGGTCAACCGGCATGGACTCGAGTTAGGTTACTCGATTCGCTAGCCCCGTATCGCAAAGCCAGCAAACTGCGGGAGAGCGATCCGTGGAGCGGTCGGCCCAAGCTCCGAGATAAGAACCACCAGCTCCGAACAGCAACACCGCCAGAATGCGTCACGACTCGGCTCTGGCCGCAAGTCCAGCCACCCATCTCCACGCTCCGACTGGAGCGCCGAACCCCTATTTCGTGCAGTGAGGGGAGGGAAACCGAAGGGGCGATGAACCACGATTCCCGCTTTGGAGCTTTTTCACCGAGACCAGCGGCTGTTGTCGGAAGGGGCCAGCAGGTGATAACGCAAGCGTTCCACCAAGAGACACGTGGTATTGCAGCGAAGCGCCCAAGTACTCGCCGTGCAGTTGTTGCTGCCCACCACCGCACTCGCGCTGCGAGTGCTTGCTCCTCCCAAATCCGCGCTCGCCAAGCCTCCGCGCGGATGGGAGGAGCGGGACCGGCCCAGGCGCGCGAGGCCGCGGTGGAGGCGGCAGCGAACGGACACGAACTCGACATGTGCGCGGTCCAGAGTGCTAGACGAAGTTCACCGTGAGTCGCTGGCCTGAGCCAGAACAACGGAACCATCGCCGCAGCGGAAGGGCAATCGAAGCCGGCGCGCCTCGAGCGTCCGGGCAAATCGCGGGCAGTGCACGTTTTGGCCTCCCCAAAAAAGGGTCAAGCCGCACGGCGGCAAGCTAGAATCCCGCGGTCCGCGCCGGCAATCGGGGTTCAAGCTGTCCACTGCCCTTAAGGGCCATTTGCGCACCGCGCCCCCCTATCGCGCTGGTCCCGAATGCTGCAATGCCACGCCGCGGGTACACGGACACTTGGGCCACCCCAAGTGTGGCGTTGACAGCCGGAGACGAGGTGATAACGGTCTACCCAAATCGCGAGAGTTCGGCTCAGTCGCAGCTCGAACTAACGAGAGGGAATCACCAGTGTCAACACTCAAAGAGCGCTTAGGTAGCGGGGAAAAGCGGCAGCAGGTCGTCGACGATGCATGTCGCGTCCTCGATGACGAGGTCAGCGACAAGGGAGGGTTAGGCGGCATGGCCGTAAAGGCTGCCTACTCGGTCGTGAAAGGCATTCGCCCTGGTTTCATTCGGCAGGCAGTAGATAGTCTGCTTGATGAGTTCCTGGACGCCTTAGATCCCCTTCATCGCGAAGCTATCGAGAAGGGGCGAAAGCCAGGAGAGTACATCAAGGCTGAAGCGCCTCGAGCGGCAGAAGCCTTACTCGCAGTGACCGATAGAAAGGCAGAACACGCTGACAGCGGTCTGCTCCAAAAGACCTACGAGAAGCTTCGACCATCAGCGAAAAAGCACGTCGAAGCTGCCGCCCCGCGGATGGGGCAGCTTCTAGACAAGTACGCGCCGGACGCTTGATTGTCGTTTTGGTCTGAAGCGCAGACTGCATTTGAGCCGAGAGCTGGCGGAGACAGACAGAAGCTTGGTGGGGAGACCCGTGTCGTGAATCGTGCTTTTGTGTCCGCCGCTTTCGGCGTTCTGTTGGGTTTGCCCGGATACGTCTCGTGATACTGAGGCACGTCGGCACCCAAGCCCTCGAACGGCTGCAAGCCGTTCTGTCACAGACGCACGGGGCCGCGGTGCAGTGGCTGGCATGACGGGGCAATGGGCTGTCGCCGTGTGGACGTGTGCAGAACGTCTTCGACGCTTCAGGGGCCTACCGACCCAAGCTCATACCCCCCGTTGAAACGAGAAGGATGGCGGCGCGGATGCTCGGCCACGTGGCGACTACTTAGTCGCAAGAGCGCGCCGCAACAGCTTTCCGCGTCTTAGGTTGACAGCGGGTTCCGGAGCACCATGTCTCGAGGGGATAGCTGACCTCGCGCGTCGGCTCCGACCCATGCAATGCCCCGCGTCGGTTCATCGGAGAACGAATCGTCCGAGAGCCACCGATTCCCTACGAACCAAGCTTGGAGCCTTCAACGTACAATGAGTCAGATCGAGCACGCCGCCGAAACCGCGGGACCTAGCCCAAAACATGCCATGTACGTCGTGGTTCGGTTCGCGGGCGACTCGGGCGATGGCATACAGATTATTGGTGACCTCTTCACGTCATCTACCGCGCTTCACGGCAACGACCTGGCGACGCAGCCAGATTTCCCTGCAGAAATCCGAGCGCCTGTGGGCACGCTGTTCGGCGTTTCAGGGTTTCAGATTCAGTTCGGCGCGGATGAGGTGTTCACGCCAGGCGATGCCCCTGACGTGTTATTTGCAATGAACCCAGCCGCATTGCGCGCTAACGTGAACGACCTTCGCGAGGGCGGGCTGCTTGTGATCAACGCGGGAGCCTTCACCAAGTCCAACCTCGAAAACGCAGGCTACGCTGCGAATCCCGTCGAAGACGGCAGTCTGCAGCGGTACAACACGTTGGCCATCGATATCGGGCGGCTGACGAGCTTAGCGGTAAAGCCAACCTCGGTTGGCACCAAAGATGCGAGCCGCTGTAAGAACTTTTGGGCACTTGGCTTGGCGTATTGGCTCTACGATCGCCCTCTCGATCGGGCACTGAGCTGGATCAACACCAAGTTCAGGGATCGTCCCGAGATTGCGCAGGCCAACACTTTGGCGCTCAAGGCGGGCCACGTCTACGGCGAGGCTAGCGAGCTCTTTCACTATCGCTATCACGTTCCCGCGGCACGCCTCACGCCAGGGCAGTACCGAAGCATCAACGGCAACACGGCCCTCGCCTGGGGCCTCCTCTCGGCCGCCAAT
>JBLNFG010000007.1:0-5260 GCA_050263495.1 Myxococcales bacterium
CCACTTGCGCAAATAGCGCACTCTCGTGGCTCGTACTGAAGACGCGCGGGCCCCAAGGATAGCGCGCAGTGCGTGCGCCACGTTCTCAATGGGAGCGCTCTACTAGCTCGTGAAGGGCAGACTCCAGCGCTTCGCGGGAATAGGGTAGACGTTCGATGGCCATCTGCTCGTCTTGCAGCCGCTGCTGCAGATCGCGAGCTGCCGCTCGGGCACGGTCAACCCACTGCGAAGTCTCGCCAGTGCGCTCGGCCATAGCTAACGTCTGCTCGATCATGCGCAGGGCTTTCTGCACTAGGACGGAGTAGCGCAGCCGCATTGCACCCTCGAATAATTGCCGCTGCGCGGGGGTTTTGGCATTCTGAGGCAAAGGCATCTGCATCAGCTCTTGATGGAGTTTCCCGTAGAGTTCGCCGATGCGGAAGCCGGACATCATGGACCAGTGAGCGTCGAGTGCCCGCATAGCATCTGAATACGCAGACTGCGCCGCGAGAATCAACTCACAGCGCCGCTCCAGGACTTCGGCGAATCTCGGCACGGGAACCAAGGTAATCCGTTCGCCGCGAATCCGTCGGATTTCCCCCAAGGCAAAATAGACGGCGGCCACATCGCGGGCAATCTTGCCCGGTGCGTCAAGGTGGTGCTCTTCGATCAGAGTACGCGCGTGCCCGACGTGCAGTTCGGCGCGTGCGTCGTCCCCGTGAAACACGGCATCGAGAGCAAGCGCGCCGCGCACCAGAACAGTATCCAGAGGACTCAGGCGTCTACTGCCTTGGAGCAGTAGCTCAGCCCGTTTCCGAGCTATGTCCCAGCGCTCCAGGTGGCAGGCTAGGCGGACTGCTCGTAGGCTCGCGGCTTGCCTCATTGCATGGTCGCCAGGGCCGCCAGCGACGGTGTTGAATTGCTCCAGCGCTGCTTCGAGCCGCCCTAACTGGTCGAGCGCAATGGCATGATAATACATGGCGACGGGCGTGTTTGGACTGCCCGGTGCCACCCGCACGCACAGTCCCAGATCCTGATCTGCCTCCTCGAATTCCCCTACGGCAAAGTGGTGCATTCCGCGGTCGCAGATTTCGTCAACAGTGGCTGCCGAAGTGGGCGTTACCACCCAGGGCGCAAGCTCGAACCTATGGGCTTTCTCTTGGCTTGTTGGATGCTTAGCCACAGAAGGCGGCTTTTGGCGAGAAGGTCCGGCGCAGCCAAACGAGCATGCAAGAGCCAAGACGAGCGCCGGCTTGATGTGCCGCCGTGCGTGGCAGAGGGTCATGGTAATTCAGCTTTCCGCAACTGTTCCAATCTCCCGAAATGAGAGCCTCACTCCGGTCCCTGTAAGTGTAGCGGAAACTTCGACGAAACTGACCCCTCGACGGAGTCTTTTCTAGGTAAAAACTGTTGACGCAGAAGCTCAACGACATACCCTGTCGTTTATGCGGAGTCGCTGGTCCGAGCCCGTCCATCTGCCCCCGTCGGGGCGGTGGCGGAGCCGGACCAAAACCGGACTGAACCGTGCCACAAGGAGGTGCTTCACATGAACGGGCCTATTGCGGAGGAGCGCGTGCAAGAACTTGCGGAACGACATCGCCGTCTGCACGAAGAGGTTAGTCTGCTCGAACGACGCGTGTACCTGACCCCCGAAGAGCAGCGGCATGTAGCGGAATTGAAGAAGCAGAAGCTCATTGCCAAGGATGAGCTGTATGAAGCACGGCGCCATTCGCAGCCACCGCTGCCATCGTAGCGAAACACGGGACTCCAACAATACGAACGGAGAGACTTGAACCGACGGCGTTCACCAGCACATCGCCCGTTGCGTCATTCAGCAGATTTCGAGCAACTGAATTTCGAGAAACAGACGCACGAAACGGCGGGACTGGTTAATGGAACGGATTCTGGCGGCCCGTCTCAGCTCGCCGACTTAGGCAGGGAAAGGGCAACGAAGCCGTAGGTGAATATCTCGTAGACAGCTTCAGATTGAGGTTGCAGCGCCGCGCAGACAACAAACTATCGCGGATGCTGCAGCCTCTAGCTGAAGTTCTTGCACGACTTTGCGCGACGCTCCCCTCCCCAGCGCTGCAACGCAGGATGCACTCTGGCGTCGCACATAGAGGGCATCCAGGCAGACGTTATTCGTCGGGATCAGGTCCGGGCAGCGACGAGTAAGCCTCCTGGTTCAGCTCAGCCAAGACACGCTCGGCCTGTGCAAGAGCTTCTGGATCAAGCCCACCAGGGTGCGATTCGTTATTTGCTCGTGCCACCGCGAGCCAATGGCGCGCGTCAGCGCGCAAGCCTAGGCGGTAATCCGTCATGCCACGCAAGTACTCGTAACGCGACTGCTCCGCGGGCGAGAGCGAATCAAGATCTGACTCTAGTACGCGCCAGAGAGCAAGGGCCTGATCATAGCGGGCATCGAGGTACATCCGATGAGCTCGTTTCAAATCATCGCTGTAAGTCGAGCATCCAGTGATCATCATCAACAAGCAGACGAATCCGCGCATGATGGGCGGAGCTTATGCGCCGCAGGCGTCGGGATCAACGGGCTCTCGGGCTCACCACCCTTACTAAAG
Organism: Myxococcales bacterium; assembly: GCA_050263495.1. GTDB lineage: Bacteria > Myxococcota_A > Polyangia > Polyangiales > Polyangiaceae > FEN-1139. The sequence continues at coordinate 2,559 of JBLNFG010000007.1, forward strand.
AGGAGTTGCGGAGAGCGGCACTGTCGCAGCCGCTGGGACACCTACCACCACGGGACCACTGCGCCGGTACCGGAACCGGTAGATGGGGAGGCCATCCGCCATAGCGCGGTGCTCGCGGGGGCTGCGCGCTCCGTATGGATTCTCGGAAACGCTCGCCTCGGTCTCGACGGGGACGAACCCGTCGGTTGCCCCTATCAGTTGAGCATAAGCGGCGGCTCGCTCTTCCACGTCGGTTTGCACGAAGAGCTCAGCACCTGACACCATGACCCGAGCAAGTTCGGACAACAGCGCGTCCCGCACCACGAGGCGCTTTTCATGCCTCTTCTTCCACCACGGGTCTGGAAAATGGACAAAAACGGCCGCGAGGCAGGCGTCCGGAAAGCGTCGAACCGCCGCCACCGCGTCCTCCGCGAACACGCGAGCTCGCTCGCCAAAGCCGCGTTCCCTCAGCTTGTCATCCACGATTTTCGCCCATTTCAGTCGTACCTCGAGCCCGATCATGCGGACTTGACCGAAAGCGGCCAGGCGCTCGAACAGGAATCCACCTCGGCCGGGGCCTATCTCTAATTCAATCGGTTCAGGGCCTGCCCCGACCAACAAGCGAGGATCCACCTGATCCACGTTGGGGAGTCTAGGTGCATCAAAGTACGGGTTGCGCATCACGGGCGCTCCGATAGCTCCCGAAGTCCTCGGGAACAAGGGGAGGCTGTCTGCTATAGGCGGTCTGTGCGATCACGACCCCTTGGCAAGACTGGTCTCGAGTGCTCCGAGCTTGCGCTTGGGACGTGGGGCCTATCCGGCGATGCCTACGGTCCGGTGAGTCGGGATGAACAAGAGAAGGTGCTTGGTCGTGCCGTCGCGCTCGGAATCACCTTGTTCGAAACAGCGGATTGCTACGCGCAGGGCGGCATGGAAGCGCTGCTGGCCCAAACGTTGGCGCCGCATCCGCACTGCCGCATCGTGAGCAAGATCGGAACGATGGTAAACGGCACTCCGCGCAGGAAACGGTTCGACGAATCTTTTCTGTACGAGTCGTTGTGCAATTCGATGGCGCGGCATCAGCCTCGACAGCCTGACGTCCTACTCCTTCATAATCCGTCGCTGGAGACGGTTCAGAATGGCGAAGCGACTAAGTGGCTGCACCATCACATGCAGGCCGGTTACTTCCGAAGCTGGGGAGTGAGCGCTGGGTCGGCTTCCGTAGCGGCTGCAGCGATGGCTCAGGGTGCGCCGGTGGTCGAGCTCGCCTTCAACGTGCTTTGGTCGGGGGATTACCAGGCGATTGAGGAGCAAGCGCGGTCGCACGGCACGGCACTCATCGCGCGCAGCGTCTTGGCACACGGCCTCTTGAGCGGCTTCTGGAGCTCGGACCGCACCTTCCCTCCGAACGATCACCGCTCGGAGCGCTGGACACGCGAAGAGCTGCACCATCGGCTTCAGCAGTTGGATGCGCTGCGGCCACTTCTTGGCGGGGAGATCTCGACCCTGCGCTCCGTTGCGCTGCGTTGGGTCTTGCAGCATGAGTTGGTCAGTACGGCCGTGCTTGGCCCGCGCAGCTGTCTCCAACTGGATCAACTAGTACGCGAGGCCGGCAAAGGCCCCCCCTACCTGTCACCAGCATCGATTCAGGCCCTAGAAACCCGCCTGAGTGACCTGGGAGCCAGGACCAACGTTGGAGTTCAGCCCGGCATGAGCCACGCAATGGGAGCAGAAAAGTAATGCGGTTCGTCGTCATCGCACAATCGCAACGTACGCGAATGCCATGCATGGGAGGCGACTCGTGATGACCGGTTCTCCCTTGCTTGATCAACTCGTCGCAATCGCGGGTCACGCTGCGGAGCTGGTGCTCGAGGTCTACGCGGCGGATTTCGAAGTCGAACTCAAGGGTCCAGATGATCCGGTGACCACGGCGGATCGCCGCGCGAATCAATTGATCTGCGACGCCTTGCGCGACTGCTTTCCCGAGTGTCCAATCGTTGCCGAAGAGAGCGATTCCGCGGCTTACGGCGATTATCGTCACGCGTCACGAGTGTTCTTCGTGGATCCCGTCGACGGTACCCGCGAGTTCGTTCGTCGAACTGGCGAATTCGTTGTCATGATCGGCTGCGTCGAAGAGTCTCGAGCGGTTGCCGGCGTAATCTGGGCGCCCACGACGGCAACAGTGTGGATCGGACAGCTTGGATTCGGCGCGCTACGACGTCAGGGCACACAGCCATTCGAGCACATTGCCCCGACGCTCACCAGGGAAGTGGGAGAGGCCCGCCTCTTGGTGTCTCGTGCGCAGAACAGTCAAGAGACTGAGACTCTGCGCTCACTGCTCGAACTGCCATCCGTCGTTGCGATGGGAAGCGCAGGCCTGAAAGGTGCAGCAGTGGCTGAAGGCTCAGCAGACGGATATGTCGCACCTGAGTACGCCGGAAAGCGCTGGGATGCGTGTGCTCCCGACGCGATTGTGTCAGCGGCAGGAGGCGTGTTCACCGACGCAACGGGAAAACCGATCGACTACCGGAGCGAAGATCTCGTGAATCGTCACGGATTGGTCGCCGCCAACGCGCGGCTTCACCGTGAGATCGTGCAGAGCCTGAACAACGCGCGACGCTAGCCTGTTCCAGCGACGAGCATCGGCGACTGCGACGCGCTTCAACGACTGACTGCGACGCGCTTCAACGACTGACTGCGACGCGCTTCAACGACTGACTGCG
>JBLNFG010000008.1:0-5569 GCA_050263495.1 Myxococcales bacterium
CCCGTGGCTAGCGCCGCCCTGTTTCTACCGTCCGTGACGACGCTGCAAGCCGCGCCCGACCCAAACGCGCTCACCGCAGAGGACATCGGTCAACGCGTGCAGGCGTTCTACGACAAGACCACCTCGTTTCGAGCCAGCTTCGAGCAGCGCTACTTGATCAAAGCCACGGGCATCGAGAAGAAGAGCAACGGCGAGGTGATCTTCGAGAAGCCCGGAAAGATGAGTTGGCGGTACAAGAACAACGGTAATCGGGTGGTGTCGGACGGGCACTTCATTCGCGTCTATGAGCGGGACAACCGACAGATGTTCGAGAGCGAAATGGGCAAGACGCCTTACCCGGCTGCACTCGCCTTCTTGGTGGGCGACGGCAAGCTGCTCACCTCGTTCACGCTTCGAAAGCTCGACGCACGGCAGATGAAGTTCGAGGGCGGCTGGGTGCTCGAAGCCAAGCCAAAAGAGGCATCACCGGCGTATCAAACGATGTTGCTTTACGTCGATGGATCGACCGCGCAGGTACGACGAGTGCTGTTACTTGACGCCCAAGGCAACCGCAATCGATTCGACTTCTCGAAGCCCAGCGTGAACGCAAAAGTGCAGCCTGGTGAGTTCTCTTTCGTCCCACCCACCGGGACGCAGGTCGTCCGCCAATAGCAGCCAGCGCGATTACGGTTTGCCCTTCTCCGGTCACGGAGCCGCTGCGGGCGGCTCGACTGAGCCGCGTGCCCAGGATGGACACACTTGATGAGTACCTGGGCGCCTACTATCGCTCAGCTTTCTTGACTAGGAGTACTGATGACGAACCGACTTACGCCGACAGCTCTGGCCGAGCAGTCCCTGGCATCAGTGCGGAGATCGGGATCCTCAGCTGGCTCAGCCGAGGCCAGCTCGTCCTCCATTAGATTGTTGGGGCCGGACGTCGGGACCAGTGCTACTTCCTCTAGAAGTGTTGGTTCTTACGCGGGAGCCGGACCTCTGGAGCATTCGAGGATCTGCGAGCTTCCGACGTCACTTGTCGGAACGTGCATGGATTCAATCGACGACGAATGGGATAGCGACGAAGCCGATAAAACTGCCGAGCAGAAAGTGAAAGACCCCTCGGCGGTCAGGTTGTCGTCACCCAGCCTTTCGAGTGTTGGCTTTCCGAGGCCCAGCAGTGCTCCGCCTGCTTCGACAGCCGCTCGATTCTCTAGCCCTCTCGGTCTCTCGGCTCCTGGAAAGACTCCGCTTGCTTCCACCGCAACCGCGCCGTCAACCCCCGCTGCCAAACCTACGGATAAGCGGGAGGAGACAAAAGAATCGCGGCTTACAAAAAACGGAGCAACCGCTGCCACTATCGAAGCGGTGTCACGACTAGCAGCCACAACGGATGAAAGCGCACAGCCGGACGTCATTGTCCGTAACTCGAACCCTGATCTGTCTGCGCCAAAGCATCCGCTTCAGGGCACGTCGAAGGTTCAGCTCGTCGCCGAAGCGTTTCGGCAACGCGCGGGAATCAAGAAGTCTTCGGTGCGGCCTTCGGCGCAACCCCCAGCGGTTGTAAAAGTCGAGGTTCAGACGGCGATGCCGCAGCAGGTTGTGCCAATCGCGCCGATCTCTGACGTCAAGACGCCTGAATCCCCAACGGTGATCATTTCCCCAGTCGTGGTCTTGGAGGAGCCGCTCGAATTGCATGAGGTCAAGCCGAGCACTCAGGTCGTTGCGGAAGTTCCGCCCGCGCTTCCTGAAGAGATGCCTCGCACCGAGAGCCCAACGACCCTGAGTGGGTTGCCCGTCGCAGGAATGCAACCTGCCGGCGCGAGTGGTGCCACCGCGGTGGACGAGATTCCGATCGAGATCTCGACGGACGTAATTGCGCCGCTTAAAAACAAACCAGCAGAATCAGTCGAGAGTGACGCGAGCTCATCGGGGCTGTCCGGAAACCAAGAGCACCAGGACTTGGCGCCATCGGTGCCATCCATCAGTTCCGTGCGCGACAGCTCTTTATCGCTCGAGTCATCCTACGCGGTAGAGTTCTTTTCGACACCGCCCAAACCACAGCACTTCGAAGCTGATCCCGAACCGATCGTGGTCCACGATCCGCGCTCGATCCGCACTCCGGAACAGCGCGCGAGGCAACGCGCCATGCAGCGCGTGGTCCTTCGCAGCATGCTGCTCCTGTGCGCATTCATTCTCGTCGTGTTTTATCTCTTGTGGCAGCGCGGCTTGCTGCAAGTAGTGCCGCGCTAAGCGTCGCAGTTCGGTGCCAGTGTTCGCACGTCAGTGTTCGCTCGTCAGCGCGTCGGATCACGCGTGAGTTGACGCGGCGGGCGTTCGACGCCCGTGCGTAGGTTGTCGAGCGCGCTACGCCGGAACGTTGGCTGGCTCAATTGGCTCCAACTCGAGATCCGTGCCTAGCCAGCCGCGGGTTAGGCGCTCGCTTTCGTCGTAGATTAGGAATGGTCGCCCACGTTGCCCAGGGAAACCGAAAGCTCCGGCATTGACATAGCCGTTCCGAACCTGAGGTACGTGCGTATGCCCGAATACCACCGTCCGCGCGTTGACCAGGTGCCGAAGCCCATGCGCGGCCGATTCGACGCGCTTGAGCAACGAACCGCTGTAACGGTGCGCTCGCTGCCCGCGGGAATACCTCAGGTAGAGCGCTCCGGCTGCGGCGCAAAGCAGGTATCCCGGTTGATTCATGGCAGCACCCGCAGCCACCGAAGTGACGGAGAGTACGCCTGCTAAGGCTCGATCAAAGTACAGGCGCGCGAACGTAGCAGCGGGATCAGCATGACGAGGTGTTGGTCGTAGCTCGAGTACACGTTCAACGGTGTGCCGCGAAAGTCCTTGGGCGCGTGCATAAGCTGCAATCGCGTACGTGCCCTCGCGTTCCGTCTGCGCGTGATCGCGGCAGACTGCGCGCCAGAAGATGGTTGCTCCAACGGCAAAGTAGCGCAGCACAATCTCAGGCGCGACCACTCCTAGATCACGGATCACGCGCAACAATCCCGCGAGCGGTGTGGTTTGGTGGGCGTGCGCAAACTGGAACGCACCAGTCGGCGCGAGCACTTGACGCGTCAGCGCGACGCCGAGAGGTTCATCTTCATGACGTGGCGCGGCGAGGGGGTGGATGGGCGCGTTGTCTTCGTCCCAGACATGCCCGTGCTCGAGATGCAGGTCGTGATGCCGCAACCACCAGGGCGCTATCTTTACGGCCGTCGGCTCGGACGCGTCGAGGTACTTCAAAAGGAACTCCGCCACTCCTGCCGAGCCGAGTTCCGCGTCATGATTCCCCGCAATGATCCGGATTGAACCACCCCCGTGCAGGTGGCGGCGCAATGCCTGGGTGAGCGACGAGAAGGTTTCGAACCGCGCGGACACCGACTCACAGGGCGAGAGGTTTCCGATCTCGGCGGAGAGGTCGAACAAATCGCCGAGACACACCAGTTCCGAACCACGGTACCGTTCGAGCAGTTCCACCGCAGCCGCATCCGTACCGCCGGGGGCCGCTGGCCCAAGGTGCAAATCGCCGATGATCAATGTAGGTGGTCGAACCATCGAGCTTCAAGCTTAGCCGATCTCGATCTGTCTCGCTGCAGCATGGCAAATCGACGAAATCTCCGCTAGAAGGCAGACTACTCATGGAAAATCCATTGGTTTCGGTCGCTCACCCCGTACCATTCGACCGAATCGCAGCCGAAAACGTACCTCTCGGATTGACGACGTTGGTGTCGGAAGCTCAGGCAGCGATTGATCGTCTGAGTGCCGATTCCTCGCCGGCCACGTGGGGTAACACCTTGGCGCCGCTCGAAGCTTCGACGGAACGGCTCGAGATCGCCACTGCAGTCGTCGAGCACCTCGAAGGTTCCGCCACTACTCCAGAGCTCAGGCGTGTCTACATGGAGACATTGCCGATCACGACTGCCTTTTGGACCAATATCCCGCTCAACCCCGGGTTGTATCGCCGTTTGAGAGAATTGGCGGAAGTTACTAAGTCGAAGCCACTGATCCCCGTCCAACAACGGCTTCTCGACAAGACTTTGGACGAATTCCGCCGTCATGGCGCTGAGCTCAATCCCGAAGGAAAGGCGCGTCTGGCGGCCATCGACGAGGCGCTAGGTCGCTTGACGGCTGAGTTTTCGCAAGCCGCCGTAGACGCAACGTCCGCTTGGGAGTTGGTGTTGCCCGACGCGAGCCGCTTGACGGGTTTACCGGAGACGGCTCTCGACATGGCGCGCGACAATGCCCGAGCAAAGGGATTAGACGGATATCGTCTGACCCTCGCTACGCCCTGTGTGATTGCGGTGCTCACCTACGCATCGGACCGCTCGCTGCGTGAACAGATTTGGCGCGCCAACGACACCCGCTGCAGTGTGGGCGCGTACGACAACGTTCCGCGCATCGAGCAGATCTTGGCCCTGCGTCGTGAGAAAGCGCACCTACTCGGGTTTGCCTGCTTTGGCGATTTGGTCATGGCGGACCGCATGGCGAAGTGTGAGCAGCGAGCCCGTGACTTCATTCTCGAGTTGACCGCGCGCACTGAGCCGGCATTTCGACGTGAGTGCGACGAGCTGCGCGAGTTTGCTCGTCAAGCCGAAGCGGATTCGGCGTTCAACCTTCAGCCCTGGGATCTCAGCTACTACGCCGAACTCCTGCGCAAAAAGAAGTTCGAGTTCGACGACGAACTGCTCCGTGTCTACTTCCCGGCTGAGAAGATGCTCGAGGCGGTATTCGAAACCAGCTCCGAACTGTTTGGGATTCGGATTGCGCTGCGTGACGGTTTGCCCGTATGGGATCCATCCGTACGAACCTACGCCATCTTCGATCAGGACGGCCAAGAGATCGGCGTGTTCTACGTGGATCTCTATCCGCGTGACAACAAGCACCAGGGCGCGTGGATGCACGGGCTCATCACCGGTGCACCGAACGTGGCGCTGATCGCTGCCAACGCTAGCCCGCCATCGGCTGAACGTCCCAGCCTACTGAGTCATCGTGACGTCGAGACGTTGTGGCACGAGTTCGGTCACTTGCTCCATCATTGCTTGAGCAAGGTGCCGCTTCGCAGCCTGGCTGGTACACGCGTGGCGCACGATTTCGTAGAACTGCCATCGCAGATCATGGAGAACTTCTGTTGGGAGCCGCAGATGCTAAAGCGGTTTGCCAGGCATTACGCGACGAATGAGCCAATTCCAGACGAGCTGATTGAACGCCTGCGCGCGGCCCGTACTTTCCGCGCAGCAACAGGCCAGATGCGTCAGCTCGGGTTCTCGATGATGGATCTGTGCCTACATGGCGAGCGCGATCGCCATCCCGGCGAAGCCATATTGGATTTCGCTCGGCGCGTTCAACAGCGATTCGCGCCCGCTGAGCTTCCGCCAGGTTCGGCGATGGTGACGACCTTCGGACACCTTTTCTCGCGACCCGTCGGATATGCTGCTGGCTACTACAGTTACAAGTGGGCGGAGGTCCTCGACGCCGATGCTTTCGGAAGATTCGCCGAAGCCGGCATCTTCAGCCGCGAGGTAGGCATGGAATTCCGGCGTCAAGTGCTCGAGGTTGGGGACGCCAAGGATCCAGAGGAGGTATTTCA
>JBLNFG010000009.1:0-2949 GCA_050263495.1 Myxococcales bacterium
GGAGCCTGCCGCGCAAAGCGAACCGACAAAATGCGCTAGGGCGCCCGATGGCGCCCTTAGCTTTTGCCCACTGTAGCGATGAGCGTTGATTGCCGCTTCTAACTTACTCGATTGGGATCAGGCTGGTGACGCACACCTCAAAGTCACCGTCTGCGCCCGTGTCACCACCGGCAACCTGAATCTGCAGATCGTAAGGGGCATCCGTTGGATCGATGCAATCCGTTGCCCACGACGGGCAGGTCGGATCACTGAACATGACCGTCTTCTCACCCAATGAGGTCGTCGTCACAAAGGGTGCCGACTTGTCGTCAGCCGACTGAGTTAAGCCAATGCGGATCGCCTGCTTCGCGATCTTGCCGTCGAGCATAATCTTGAAACCTCGCGCCGAACCCGCGTACGCGCGCTTGCCGGCGCCCTCTCCAGCGTCCGAAAGCGAGAAGCCAAGACCGGCACCCCAGGTGGTGTACACCTTCTCTGCAGGCCAGAGGTTGGTTTTGCCGCTGATGCAACACTTGCCCTCGACGCAGGGGCTTGCATACTCCGTGCCGGTGACAAAGGCGGGAGACTGGAGGGAATCGTCTGCGTTGCCTTGGACCTCATCGGCACCGGCATCGCTGTACGCATAGAATGCGCCCTGGAAGCCGCATGGATCATCCGTGTCAATGGTGTTGTCGCCGCCGACCCAGTTGAACTCCTTGCTCTTCGCGGCATCCGTCAAGAGGTTGGTCGTGCCAGGGGTGCACTCGGCCGTGCTCTCGCCGCCGCCGCCAGACTTGCCACCCGTTGCTGCAGGCTCAGTGTCTTCGCCGCCGGCGCCGCCTTCTGGCTTGGCCGCGGTGGTCGTCTTCTTGGCAGACGAGCTGCTTGTGCCTCCCTTTGCCGTGCTTGCCTTGGTAGCAGACGTCTTCTTGGCGCTGGTGCCGCCGGTTGCATCCTCACCACCGCCGCCATCATCACCGCCGTTCTCTGCTGCAGAGGTCTTCTTGGTGGTGGAGTTCTGCGCGCCGCCTGCTCCCGGGCTGCTCGTGACTGGGGGAGTCGTGCTGTCGTCACAAGCGAGGCCTAGAAAAGCAGACGAGATAAGTGCAAAGACGCCGAGTCCGACGAATCGATTCATTGACATGACGTGATACCTTCCCAGAAGTTGAGTCTTCGCCTCGCCGGATTGCCGGCTCGGGCGATACCGATTGTAGCTTGGTCGAATGGTGAAGCAAGACGCGAGGATCTTCAGAAATGACCACCGACCGTCGTAAGCAGGGCCGCAAAGACGCCCGTATAAGTCCAATACACTATTCGCATCGGTGGTCAATGCCTTGATAGAGCGTTGTCTATGGTTGGTACATCCCCAGCGCTCATTGCACGAAACTACAACAATTCGTTAGTGGTGCTGGGTCTCTTGATATACGTCACAGGGGCGAAGCGGATTGGGTCAGCAAAATGCGCATGCACCCCAACTGCTGCGAAGCAGACTCGCTGAATTCCATGCAGCCCACTTTGTTTTGTTCTCACTTCTTCCCAGAATAACGGTCAGATCGTCTCAGTGGCTCCGGACGGTGCCGCTGATCGCCCGCCGAACGGCTCAATTCTGGTGAGGGACGCACTCTAGTGAAGCACGACGCCTGGGGCTGTCCCTGGTTGCGCGCTATCCATCACGGAAGTGGGGGTGCATCCAAGGGACAGTTCACGTCCTCGCCCAAATGCGTAGACAATCGGTCCGGCATCGTGGATGCAAACAACGGTGTTCGTATCCGCAAACGCCTGCAAGTTCGCACGATTGGCGGCGGCTCCGCGCGCGCAACGTTCGAGCTCTGAGCAACAAACCCGCCAGTGCTCGGACCAATCGGGGCGAGGCACTGGCGGGCGGATGATTCAGGCGCGTTCGAGCAAAATAGTCTCAGTCGGGCGATCACAGACCTCTGACGGTCCGAAGTACTGAATCGGCCCTGGGTAGTGATAGTCGTCCTCGACCGCCCAGCGTTCCCGGTTCGCAGCAAATGCTGCAAAGGGCTTTCCGTCAAGTTCGACCAGTGCCTTCTTGATGACGGGCTTGTCCTTACCGTGACGGCGCTCGAGGTTCATCATCATCGTGAGTGGAATCCCACCCGCGATCCACTGATCGGCTGCCTTGGTGAGGTTTCGCACGCTCGATAGGTATCCGGTCTTGCCGGCACCCAACAGCGCTGCCGCGCTGTAGCCGAGACTGTAGCAGTAGTCCGCGTCGAAGTTCGACGGCGCGGCACACCTTCCCTCGTAACCGAAGAAATGATTCTGGGTCGAGAACTTTCCAGTGTACTGTCCCTTGACCTTCCACTCACGGAGCAGGTCACCAACGAGGTCGATCAGGAGCTTCTCGCTTTCGATTCGCGACACCTGAACGTTGCCGTGTGGATCCCGATCCATCATCAACTGGCGCTGAATCGTGGCAGGCAGCGTGGCGAACGCTTGCGAAGATGCCGGGCTCAGCTTCTTGGCGATGTACTGGTGCTTGTCGTCATCGTCATTGAGCTGGTTGAAATAGCTGTCCGACATGATCTCGTTGAGCTCGCCGATCATCACCTTGAGCTCAGGGATGAACTCGATGACGCCTTCTGGAACGAGCACGACCCCAAAATTCTTACCTGCAGCCGCGCGCTTTTGAACCACCGTGGCGATGCTCTCGACGATCGAGCGCAACGTCAGCTGTTTGGCTTCGACCTCTTCGCTGATTAGCGCCACGTTCGGGTGCGTTTGCAGAGCCGCCTCGAGTGCAATGTGCGACGCGCTTCGACCCATCAGCTTGATGAAGTGCCAGTACTTCTTGGCACTGTTTGCATCTCGCTGGATGTTCCCAATCAATTCCCCGTAGACCTTACTCGCCGTATCGAAGCCAAACGACGCTTCGATCCACTCGTTCTTGAGGTCTCCGTCGATCGTTTTCGGACACCCAATGACCGAGATTCCGGTCTTTTC
>JBLNFG010000010.1:0-5811 GCA_050263495.1 Myxococcales bacterium
CCTTTCCGATCCGATCATTTGCATTCACGTCCTTGGTACTGAGGAACGCGTGCCAGGTAACCGTCCCCTTGTGGCAGGGCGCTGACGTTTCGGCGATCGTCTGACAAATCTGGTCCGCGCCTGCGAGCCCGCCAAGCTTCCCACCGAAGCCGGTAGCGCTGCCAGACAGAGTCTGTAGCGCTTTGTCACTTGCAAGGAAGAAGCTGAATTTCCCTTCCTCCGCAGTGCAGCTGCTGTTTGGAGACGTCGATGAGGACGACGAGGACGCTACGCCGCCCGTTGCCGAAGAGCCGCCTTTCGCAGTGGCACCGCCCTTCGAAGCACTAACCGCACCCCCAGTCGCCTTCGAGTCGGCCCCCGATGTCGCCTTAGTTCCGCCAGTGGCTTTGGAGCCCCCCACAGCTTTGGTCCCGCCGGTAGCTTTGCCCCCAGAGCTGCTCTTCGATGTGCGTCCACCCGCAGGCGATTGTGAGCTTCCGCCGTCGTCAGCGCCACCTTCTCCCTCATTGTCACTGCCACGCTCGCCGCCCGGAGAAACGTCGTCACTCGTTTGAGCGGCGCCGCCCTTTGCCTTAGAGGTAGTCGACTTCTGAGCGCTTCCGCCTTGCGCCTTCCGAGAGCTAGACGTGCTCCCACCTTCGCCAGGTTGATCCGAGTCTTGCCTTGTGCCTCCAACGGTGTTCGGCGAAGTCTCACCACCAGCGTTCGGGTCCGCTGCACACGCAACGAATAACAGCGCCGCTGATCCGAAACCTGCCATCGCCGAAAGGGTCGCTGCAATTCGAGTGCGTATCATTGAGAGCTCCGTGTTCTTAAAACTGCTGGCGTCGGGTGTCTAGGCGTGCACATCACACCTGATCTCGAGGCAATAGTGCGTCCACCGACCTCTATTCCTTTACGCAAAAACGGGGGCAGAGCAACGCTATCATGAACCGTCCAAGGCGTTTCCAGCTCAAGGCAATATTTCCAGAGTTCAGTCGCGAGATTTAGTAGTGAGAATTCTCTCGCACCTAGGCTGTTTGATTATGTGAGCACATCGGCTGTGTGTCGCCCGACGGAAATGCCCTGCAGGACGCGCAATTGAGACTAAAATGACGGATGTTGACGGCTTCAAGTGACTCGCCTGCAAATTCGCTACGAGTCTCTCGTTTGTGAATCGCGACGTGCAAATCGGAGCCCACTGCGTCAACAAACGAGCAACTCACGCCGAGTTCTCTCGTTCGCGATCGGGCTGAGCGCGGCTCGTCTCCACGAAATCGCGCAATGAACCCGCGCGCTTCTCGCGACAGACCGCGCCGTCGATGCGCATTATTGGCCGGTGACCGCAAAACAATAGAAACCACCGTACCCACCGCCTGAGCCGATCTTGCGTGAGCTATCGGTGCCCCCCGTCTGACTCCCTGTCCCGCCGGGCCGACGCGAGGGCACCCTTCAGCCTCGTTGGTGGTCCATCCCTTGCACGTCGCGGCTTCTACCGACCAGGTTTCGAGACAGGCGTCTTGCGCCAGGGAACCGCCGAAACCGCCGCCCGGCATACCACCCCCAGTGCTTCCCGACGCCGCCTGCTTGTAGACGTTCCCATCAGTACCTGAGCCCGTGATGATCTGATGATTATCGACTAGCTTTCCGTCTGGGGAGTGATTGGGAACCCCATTCTCGTTGGGGAAGTCGGCAGCGATCGAGCTATCGGCACCAATTGGGCGCTCATTGATCAGATCGGTGAGCGTCTTGGCCAAGAGCCTTCCTCGGCGATCGTACCAAGGTCCCTTCCCAATTCGATCTCGTGCATTGGCAGACGATGTACTCAGAAACGCGTGCCACACCACTTTTCCTTTGTGGCACGGCGCTGAGGTCTCGGCGATCTTCTGGCAGATCGCGTCTGCGCCCGTGATGCCACCGAGGTCACCGCCGAAACCGTCGGCATTGCCCGAAGCCTGCACGAGTGCGTTCTGACTCGCCAAGAAGAAGCTGAACTTCTCTTCCTCCGGGGTGCATGTAGATGCCACAGGCGATGAGGAAGAAGTGCCTGTTGAAGAGCTGCCACCCGACGAAGAACTGACCTTGCCGGAACTGCCTCCCTGAGCTGGAGCTCCGCCCTTGGCGCTTGAGGCTCCTGTTGCCGTTCTGGATCCAGTTCCACCTGACGCCTTCGTTCCGCCCGCAGCCTTGGTGCTGGAGGTTGCTACACTCTTGGCAGTGCTCCCGCCTTTTGCCGTCGAGCTACCACCGCTTGCTCTCGGAGAGCTGCCGCCTTCTTCGGCCAATCGCGTTCCAGAGGAGGCGCCACCCTTACTCGCTTTGGAACTAGCCTTGCTGGAGGTAGAGCCGCCTCCCTTGCCGTTAGCGTTCTGATCCTGAGAGTCGTTAGTGGTCGCGCCGCCAACCCCAGACTCGGGAGCCGTGCCCGTTGCACTGTCGTTACAGGCGATGAGGAGCATCGCGGCTGCGCTGAGAACGACGCTGACCGTGAGAGTAGTTGCAGGATCGATTCGTTGCATCGTGTGCTCCGTCTTGGGTGAGCGCTGGAGTGTGTTGTCCGTTCAGTTCGAGATGGATTACCCGCGCTGTCTTGTCACAGCGTTGTCATCTCTGTCATATTGGGGAAGCAATGGTGGTTTGGCAACGGACATCGCACACCAATGTGACGTTCCAATCGCAAGGGACAATTCCCGACACTTGCATCGTGTGCATCCATGTTCGAGAGCCCCCAAACACACGCCCCTCGCGGCTAATTGCTAGAGGCGCGCGTTACACAAAATGCACGTCGACGCACCGCCACCTTAGACGGAGTCCGTGAACGTCGCTCCCACTCCCTTGTTCTTCGGTGAGACTAACTACCGGTCACAGCAAAACAATAGAAACCTCCATATCCTCCAGCAGAGCCGATCTTTCGAGAGGAATCCGTTCCGCCGCTCTCTGCGCCCGTACCTCCGGGAGCGCACCCACTCTCATTCCAGACGGACATCCAATTCGTCCCGCTCATTGCGGGCCACGAGTGTCCGACGCGCGGACATCCCTCTGGTTTCTTCGTAGTCCAACCGCGGCAGGTTGCTGAGTCGACGGACCACGTTTCTAGGCATGCGTTCTGCGAACCGGTAAATTTGCCCGTCCCCGTGCCGGTCGTGCTCTGCTTGTACACGTTGCCGTCAGTTCCTGTCCCCGTGATGATCTGATGGTTATCGACTTGGGTACCATCCGGTTTGTGGTTAGGTGTGCCGTTCTCGTTGGGCAAGTCGTTCACGATTGCGGAATCACCACCCGCGGGGCGATCCTTGAGCAAGTTGGCGAGATCTTGCGCCAACAGACGTCCCCGTCGATCGTACCAGGGTCCTTTGCCGATGCGATCCTTAGCGTTGACGGTCGAGGTACTCAGGAACGCTCGCCAGCCAATTTTCCCCTTGTGGCACGGAGCCGAGGTTTCAGCGATCCGTTGGCAGATTGCGTCCGCTCCTACGAGCCCTCCCAGGTCACCACCGAATCCATCCGCGCTTCCAGATTCGCGCACTAGCGCGGCCTGGCTCGCCAAGAAGAAGCTGAATTTCGCATCCTCGCCAGTGCACGTCGAGGTCGTCAACCCCGTGGAAGATTCACTACCCCCAGCAGTAGCAGTGCTTGGAGTGTTCGGTGCGCTGCCGCCACGCGCGCCAGCGTCATCTCCGCCCGCGGAGGTGCTCGTCCCCGTTACGTTTCCCCCGACGGACGCCGACGATTGGTCCTCTGCTTCGGCGCAGGCCAGAGTGATCATGCCGGCCGCAACCAGACCAAGACAAAGACCTAACTCACCACGTCCTCGAACCCGCATAGTAAATATTCCAAGCTCCACGTCTCAGTGGCACGTGGCTGCCGAAAAGGGCCGCCACGTTGCAGGAATGACACGGTACGGCTCAAGCCGGCTCCGCCTTTATGAACGGCGGGCAGAATTTGGCGTTTACCCTGGAACAATGTGGGTGTGTCCCTCCTATGCCCGAGAACGCAGTGGGGCGAACCCATGGAGGAAACACCTCTCGGCAAGGCGGGCCACGTCGGGAGACAAGGGGAACAAGGGGATGCCGCTCTGCCATGGACTGCGACGGCTGCTGTTTCGGCGACGGCTGCTGTTTCGGCGACGGCGATGAACACGAGGGCAGTCTCGACGGTTGTGGCTGGCGAGCGTCTTAGGTGCTTCCGTTAGGAAGAATCGAGCGCAATTTCGCGAGGCTCTACCAGCTGTAAAGCCGTCCAAACGCAAAGCGAGCCGTCCGATGATCGAACGTCACCGAGTTGAAGGCTGCGTGTGCTTGTCCCCGTCAAAGTTCTACAAGCGTCTCATCATTACGTCAAATTAGTGAGGCTCCACCCATGCGCCCGCAACGCGGAGCGCGAGGACGCGTGGGCGGAGCAAGCATCCGCGAAGCGCGCCAGCGGATGCGGTGGGGAGCAGGTAAATACTGCCGCAACTGCGACAGCGCCGCGTTGTCATCGGCACCTTGGGCATCGCCACGTCCGTACTCGTGTGTCCGGCAGGTCAAACCCTATGCGGAGATTCGATGCGTCGCGGAGATTCGATGCGTCGCGGAGATTCGATGCGTCGCGGTGGTTCGATGTGTCGCGGTGGTTCGATGCGTCCAGACAATTGCGGGCTCAATCCCGACGTTATCTACCCCCGGCGCCGTCACACTCACGGTAATCGCAACGCCACAACGGTGGTGAGCGGACCAGCGCCGCCGCGGGGTATGATGATGCCGTGAAGCGGAGGAGCCCGACCGAACCGTCGCAGCCTGGGCCCAAGCCGTCGAATCGTGCATGGCTGGCGGCAATTTTTCGCAATTCTTCCCTGAGATACTTGAACTTGGTGTCGTCGGTGAATCAAAGTAGGCGCCAGCGATGCGTTCAATTTGCCTTTTCCTGTTTTGCCTGTTCGTCGTGACCACGCCCCTCGGCGTTCACGCACAGGAGGCTCCCGCCGAAGTTGCCCAGGACTCCTTGAGCGTTGATCTTCTGACAATGGGGCCAGGTGATCATCCGTTCTTCAAATTTGGGCACAACGCGATCCGCGTCCGAGATACGACGGGACGTTCCGACGCGGTCTACAACTTTGGCACGTTCTCCTTCGACTCAGATACGTTGATCCAGGATTTCTTCAAGGGTCGACTCGAGTACTGGCTCTCTCGCGAGAGTATGACTCGCACCGTCTATCATTACAGCGCAGAAGAACGCAGCCTGCTCGCACAGCACCTTCGATTGACGCCCGCTGAGAGGCAAGCCCTGAAGCAGCAGCTCGAAATCAACGCTCTGCCCGAAAACCGCGCGTACAAATACGACTACTTCTTCGACAATTGCTCGACACGCGTGCGCGACGCAATTGACCGCGTTACCAATGGACAATTGCACGAAGCCATGCGCGGACCAGCGTCGCAGTCGCTACGCTCCCACGCCTTGCGCGTGACGTCAGACTACTTCCTCGAATACCTCGTCTTGTCGATTGGTCTTGGCCCACTCGTCGATAAGCCGTACACGGCCTGGGAAGAGACGTTTCTACCTGAAATGCTTACCGCTGGGATTCGGAACGCGAAGGTCAAAGCCCAGGACGGTTCCCTGCAACCCCTCGTGGCATCGGAAGAAATGCTGCTTGAGCACACAGACACTCAGCTCAAAAAACCGCCTCAGTGGGCGAGTCGTTTCTGTTTAGCTGGTTGGTGCGTCGGGCTCCTGCTGGTCGGTCTGGCTCGCCTCGCGTATAGGACAAGGGCGGCGTCGATCGTGTTGGGGCTGGTGTTAGCGGTTGGGGGATTGGTAATCGGACTGCTTGGCCTTGCGCTACTGCTCCTCTGG
>JBLNFG010000011.1:0-2941 GCA_050263495.1 Myxococcales bacterium
TTGCCCATGGCTCAAGACGGAGTTTGCTGCGGCACGTGGTGGGTGCCACCGATAATTGAAGGCTTCCAAACCGACGTAGTGGCTGTGCTCGCGACCACGGCCGATCGCTCAATGATTGCCAATTTTTCGGGAACGGAAACGGATTATGGAGAGCGTCGGGCAAGCGGCTAGCGGCATGCCTCTCGACGCTCAGACATAACCTCCTATCAACTCTGTCTGGTCAACAGTTTCTCCGCTCCGTGTCAGCAGAGTGTGCAAGGACGCCAGCGACGGTTCAGCAGACGGTGAGCCATTGCTTCTTGCCTATCGGGGTTGCGTCGATGCGGTCGAATGGTGAGTTGCGTTCGCTGGTGTGATCCCAAGTCGGTTGAGCACGGCTCGCGCCTCCTGTAGACGATACTGACCGTATTCCCCCGTTGCAAAGGGTGCCAGCGCGCGTTCCGCGTCTGCGGCGCGTCCCATTGCAGCGAGACACAATCCGCGATTGAACCGTGCTTCTAACGCCAGCGCGCCGTTGGGCTCGACGGCTAGGTATTGGTCCCACGCCGTGAGCGCTGCCGCATAATCGCGGCGGCCGTACTGCAGCCTCTTCGCGTCCCGGAAGATCTGATACGACGGACGTGGAGCTGTCCGCTGCGAAACCTCCGCAGTCGACGAGGAGCTGGGCAGGGTACTGGGTAGAGCGGACCCGCGGGGGACTAACACCGGCGTAGGCACAGCCAGCTTGGCGGTATCCACAGGTGTAGCCGCAGAGGGCAACGGTGCAGCGGCGTCGTTCTCCGGTGGATCAGCGCTGTCGACTGAAGTTGGGTGTGCCGAGACAGTCCGCTGGTAACGCGGTATGGCTGATGGCGCGGACGCGTCGGTGCTGCCGCCGGATAGCATGGATTTTGCGAACTCAAGGTGCGTCGCAGCCCATGCGCTCGAAGCCGCACAGATGGCCGCCAGCGGCACCAGCCAGCGCCACCTGCGACGAACCTGTTGCTGTTCTCGGATCAAAGCAACGACGCGCGCTTCCGTGGACTCTGCTCTCGTCGATGCGCCGCTTCGGTGCTGCCGTAACGCGACGATTGCTCGATCGAGCTCGTTGTTGTTCATAGCCGCGCCTCCTTCGCGAGTGCGGCGCGCAAGATCTCCCTTGCGGCACTCACGCGAGCCCTTAAGGTCGAAGCTGGCACCCCTAAAATCTGAGCCGCCTCGCTGCTCGAGCGCTCCTCCACTTCGCACAGGACGAACGCCACCCGCTGTTCCTCGGTTAGCAGCCCCATTGCACTCAAGAGGCGCTCCGCGAGCTGTTCACGTTCCAAGCCCCTCCCCTGAGCGCGCCGAGTTGAGACCTAACGTCAAGGCAACGCCGATAGCATTGCCACCTGCCAAGTTAGCGAAGGCGGAGACTTGACCACCCATCCGCCGTTGCTGGACGTAATTGCCACCCAACGCAACCTGGAGTCCATTCAACGAGCGCGCGCTGTTGATCACACCCGCTAGCTCGATGCCCGTAAAGTCCCCGAGTACCCAGTTCACCAGCCCTGCTGCCTGCAGGCCGCGCTCGGTGCCACTCACGGTGTTCACTAGTCCCAGCTCTAGTCCATCGATTCCACCGATGTGGCCGTAGACCAAGTTGAAGCTAAGATGCGTATACGCGTCGGGTGTCGCGTAGTTGGTGGCAATCGGATAGATGAGTGACGCCGTTGCAAAGGTCTCGACTCTGGCAGGCATTTCCCGATCCGGACCGGACACGGTCGCTGGTGCCGGCACAGTGACAGGGACATTCGGTAAGACCTCAGGCGGCACGCTCTGCACCGGCGCGAATTGTTGCTGATCGCGCTGTTCCGTAGCCGAGCGCGCAAGGCTAGTCGCTAGGAGCGCCGCGACGTTCACCACTTCTTCGGACGTCTTCGGGGCTTCGACGATACGCGTCGTGTTGGCGCGCCCCGGCTGTGACAGACTCACGGCAAGCTCGCGTGTGCGCAGCCGGTATGCAATGACGATGAGCGTCGCGTTAGGGTCAGCTACGTCGGTTGTCCGAAGTTGCACCTCGAGCCCGGTCTCCTGCGCGAGTGCCGCTCGAATCATTTCCGGGGTGACGTCGGGGGTATCGCTGTGGACGGTAAGTAGAAGAGTGGCGCGTTCCCGCGAAGGGGCTTCTTGCGTGGGCGGCAACACCGGAGAATGCACGTCGGCATCGACCGTAGTCCCCAAGCCGCTTCGGTCTACGCTAGCTTGGTCCGCATGCGCAGTTGCCGCGACGAACAAACCCAATACCAACCCAAGGGTAAATCCAAGCTGCACCGCAGCGTGTCTGACTCCTTGTATCATGATCGCGGGTGAGTACCTGCGAAGCGGCAGGCTGACGACTGGTCCCTGTTTTTTTTTGCTGCGGCGCGGGCACGGTGATCCAGTGGCGAAAGGGTCGTCGGTCGCAAGTCAGGTCTGCATTTTCGGCGCCTGTCCCAGTTGCCTGCCCCAGCCCCATCGACCGTGTTCGCCGAGGTTCGGCCTTTGCGGGGATTCGGTGGCCGCTGAGCGATGTTCGGGCAGCCTTTCTGCGGCGAGCATGCTGCGCCGCTCGTAGCGGGAGTGCCAACGGCAGTGACCGGCCCAAAGGCTAGCGACGTACTCGCCGAGCAGACAGCGATTCACGAGACCTCGATGCCGCCCAATCCCCGGCTTCGACGATCGGACGGCGAGTCACGAGACCTCGATGCCGCCCAATTCCCAGCTTCTGCGAACGGACTGCGCCGTCCAACGCAACGCGACGCTCGATGCGAGTCCAACGCAACGCGACGCTCGATTCGCAGAGGCTGTCCTGAGGCAGAAACACACCGTCAGGTGTCTGCCGACATTCGCTAGCGTCGCGGCGTTGAGTTCGACGCTCGAGTGGATGGGCGGTGTGAAATTGGGTGACGCGAACTCGGATGACGCGAGCTCGGGTGGCGCG
>JBLNFG010000012.1:0-2949 GCA_050263495.1 Myxococcales bacterium
AGGCCAATCCAAGTCGACGCAGTTACTCGCGGCGTCGGGGGTTGCGGAGTAGGAGAGGACATGGGCCGCAGAGGCTCTGGTTTCAATGGCGACACGGCCGGGGCGGGTTGGTTCGCGTCCTCGACCCTTTCGCCCGGGAGTCTCTGATTGCCCAGCGCTGGATGGGGGCTGTCCGGGGTTGGAGCTTCTTCGGCAGGTTGCTCTTCCAGCGTTACCTCAACGTCGAGCGAGCGATCCGATCGGAGCTCGAAGTCCTTCTGCACCAGAGCATACCCTGGAAGGCTGAGAGCAAGACGATGCATGCCAGGCGTGAGTTCGGTGGTGAAAGGCGTGAGCCCCAACGCGTGACCATCGACCTGCAACGTGGCGCCAGCAGGGTTCGAAAGTATGGAGACCTGCTGCAGCCCTCGCGCCTGAAGCTCGCCTTCAAACTTACGCACCTTTGCCTGGGTGGCTTCATCGTTCACGCCTTTACCGCTCTGCCGCAAGTAACTGCGTAGCCAGCGCAAGGCACTCCGTTGGTCGCCCATCTTCTCGTAGACTAGGGCAATGTTGTAGGAGAACGCCGCGTTCGGCATAGCCCGATCGGCCTCGAGTAGCTTGTCGATGGCTTCCGAATAGCGCCCTTGACGATAGGCCAATTGCCCCTGCTCGTAGAGCTGCTTAGCGCGTTCGCGCGCCGCGGCGTCAGCAGCACTGCCCGACCCGCTTTCGGAGGACGCTCCGGCGGTTGCGGCTGCCGGCGACGCGGTGTCACTGTCCTTGGGCTGCCCATGCGCCAGACTGGCGGCCATGCACACGCTCACCCCAAAGATTACGCCAGCAATTTGAGGGCCTAACATCACGCGAGTACGGTAGTCGGCGCTTTCACCGCCGGCAAGTGCCAGTGCTAGACCAGATCCTGTCTGCACGGCGATGGCCGGATTCTGAAGACCAATCCGCTTTGGACCGGCGCCCGACGAGGTCGTTCTAGCGACGCCTCACGCCCTGGAACTCGGGCTTTTTGGCCGATGCGGCGTAATAACGAACTGGGTGCGCCCGAGCGCGCACTTGGGCGTATGCTGCCGCCAACGCGCGCTCGAAGCCGCCGTTTGCCGGTGACAAGACCGAGCCAGACGAACGCCTCGTTAGCCGCTCGGAGTCCAACAATGCCGATTCGAATTGCCGCAGCCATTGCGGTGCTCGTAGCCACCAGCAGTTGCAGCACTTCTACGCCGCAACGTACCAAGACCCCCGACCTTGAGTCAGCGCCTCCCACGCCGCGGCAGGAAAGAAGGCCAGAACAGGCAGAGAAGCAAAGCACCGCCAGCGGCTGGTCTGAGGTACAGCCATTCAGCGCCGAATCAGAGCCTGCAGGGACCAACAAGCGCAGGGCACGGGTGGTGGCTTCCTCGGATCCAAACAAGCATGGGCATTCACTGCACTTCCGATTCCTGGTCAATGGCACACCGATTTCGGGTGTGTTCGTCGTTCCCGGGGGGCAAACCGCTACCTTTTCTATTCCAGTCGGCACCGTACACTTCAGCGTCGACGAATGCGCGTGGGACCCTCAGGGTTTCGACCTCGCGCCCGACGAGGAGATGCCAATCAGCTGCAAGTTGGGCAAAGAGGGCGATTGCTGCGAGGTCGCAATCCCGGACGACGAAAGCTCACAGCCTTCGAAGGCTGTGAAGAAGCAGTCGACCTCCAAGACGAGCGCCAAGCGTACCGATCCGGAGGATTGAGCCGTCATTGCGGTGTGTAAGGCGGACATCGCCAGAGTTCGTAATCCACATGCCCCTCACCCGCTGGTTCACAGTCCTTGATTCGCGCCCGCTTGAGTCGCTTGAAGACTACGGCCTCACTCCTGCCGGTGACGTCGTAGTCGTAAGATGTGGGAATAATCAGGAAGTGCTCTCGCGGGATGGCAGTGGACGGATCGGCTGCAATCGAAGAGTCCGGCTTGACTGGGCCGTAAGCGACTACGTGCGACAGGATCCCAATGCAGCTACGCAAGAGATAGGTAGCTCTCGGGCCATCTTCCGTCTCTATCAACTCGTTCACTTCGCGGATCGCAAACGGCAAGCCCTGGCAATGGTTCACCGCAGGCCCCGCGAATTGACCATAAAAGAACTTGCCGAATTGGCGCCCCGCAAGCAGGTAGTCCGGCGCTAGGTAGATGCTGAGGCCCAGTTGCCCAACCAGCGCGACGATCGCTGACCAAAGCGCGGCCCGACGCAGCCCACTGCGCCTCGAGTGCATCCAGCGCTCGAGTGCGACGGCCGAGAGGATCATCACCGTCGGGACCACGGCAAGGTAGTAGTGTGCGTTCTGGAATCCCTTAGTTGCCAGTGGGATGATTGGCACGAGTGATAGGAACAGCGTCGATGGCAAGAGGCCCACGCGCCTTCTTGACGACGCGGCGTGCGTTGCGATGACCCCCATCTCAAACAGGCAGACCATCAACTGAAGCGGCGACAGCTTGCTCACCAACACTGCGGGAATGTAATAGAAGGGAGCGGTGGCTCGGATCTCTCCAAACTGGAGCAGTTCGATGCCAGCGAATTGGATCGAGTGCCCCAGGGACGATTTGATGAAGGGAAGACCCAGCAGCAGCGTGGGGCAGGCCACAATCGCTGTTCCAACAGAAATCCATTGATGCGCCAAAACCGCAACCCAAACCTTGCCGTCCCAAATGCGACGCTTCTGTCGACGCAGATGTAACAGCCAGGCCAACACGACCGATCCAAGCAGCATGGCGCCGGTCCACTTGGAACCCACCGCAAGACCACAACAGGTGCCACAAGCGGCCCCATAGGGCCAAAAGCGCTCGGTATGCAGCCATCGGTACAAGGTGATAACGAAACCCACCGTTGTGGCCAACACGAGTGCATCACCGGCCGTGCCACCCGTGCGGGAAGCGGCTAACACGTACGGACTAGTGAAGTACATGGCGGCCACGATGGCCGC
>JBLNFG010000013.1:0-7533 GCA_050263495.1 Myxococcales bacterium
GCCGCCAGTCTTGCCTTCGTTCGTAGCCGTGTACGGTCGCAGGTCGTACTCGTATCGAACCGTACCCGTCGCTAGATCGACGACGCTAATCGAGTCGTTATAGTTGTTGACCGCGACGAGCGTCTTGCCGTCCTTAGAAACGGCGAGGCCGCTCGTGTTCGGTGCCACCTTAATGCCAAGCCCCACTCCCCCATGCCCCAAATCAATCACGTTACTGAGCGACCAGGAAGACCCATTGTTCGTATAGGCATACACCGCGTCGTCTCGCCCACCCGCGGCATAGAGTGCCTTGCCGTCCGGGGAAAAGGCGAGACCGACGTGCGCGTTCGCTTGTTGGATGACCTGCTTTAGCGCCGGTGCATACTGATTGCGTCCCGCTACGTCGTATAGGAAGATGAACTGAGTCGACGCGCCGGTATCGACCTTGCCGTCGGCATCGTACAGCGAGTTGTTGCCTGCGCAGAGCACTGCCAGCGTCGTGCCGTCCGGGCTCAATTGCGAGCGAACCGCTTCACCGGCGATGAACTTAGGGTATGCTGGCAGTCTTGGGTTCAAGTACTGCTGCAGAGCTCCGCTAATCGCGGTGGGGGTGACGAACTGCCCCGAGGGCAATTGCATGGCGCGCGCTCGGTGATGCGTCGCGTCTTGTGCCTTGGCCGACAGCGAAAGCGTCAGGATGGTCGCAATGCAGCCGACTGAGCGAAATATGTGGTGGTTTTGGTTCATGGATGGTTCTCCTCGACTTGCTGATCGCACGCGCCGGCGCGCCTGCCGATCATTCACTGTATGCGTGGCGTTCTCGCTACGACCGACTCAAGAGGCAGCGAGTGAATCGGGTGAAGGCTTAGCCTGCCGTTTTGCGATCTCGCCCCCTGGGCCGCGGCAACCCCTCCGAGATCCGAATCGCACGCTGGAGTAGTTCTTCGTTCACGTCGCGTCTCGTAAAGTCGATTCCCTTGGTGAGCTGTTTCCACAGGTGGTTCGGCTTCGACGCCAACGGAACAGGCGCGATCTCGTAAGGCGTGAAGTCCGGCTGTGACGTGAACATGTCACGGAGGTCAGACTCTACGACTGAACCGCTCGAGCTGCAGCTCGAGCCGCAGCCCGAACTGACGAGCGGCAGGGCAACGAGCAGAGTGGACCATCGGTGGTAGTTTCCATGGACGAGCATGATGAGTATCCTCCTCCCTCAGAACGCGGTGCCCGCTCCTGCCGTAGCCAGAAAGCCTGAACGCACTTGCTTGCGCTGATCGGGTTCCCCAGCGAGACTGGTCTGCTGGATCGAACTCAAACCGGCTTCCGCGATGATGGCGACGGGCCCGAGCACTAGAACCGCGTTGGGCAGGGCAGCAAACTCCCAATCGGTGGTCGTCGTCCCGATCCGCTTCGCGTCGTCCGTAGCGACAGTACGGAACCGGTTGTCAACGCCAAGCTGTAGGGTTGGTAGCACCCGGAACTGACCCGCAAGACGCCCGTCTATTTCTTGGTCGTCTCCTTCTGGATCGGAGCCGAAGAGAGCACTGCCCATCAGACCAATGCGACCGAAACGCCTTGCCACCAAGAGACCACCAACTACGTTGCCCTCGCGTCGGAAATCGTTTGGTTGATAGCCGAGCACAGCGCCGCCATCAATCCCGTGCCGCTCTTGATCGAGGAACTGGATCCGTCCCGCCAGGCCGACACGATCGTCTATACCAATGGACGGACCATGCTCGAAGTCCACTCGAAATGCCAACCAGCTAGTGACTGCCGATTCCGCGGACGATCGCGCACGAAAATCGCCGACGGCCGAATCGTACCCGCCGACCGCCTTCAACCAGGTACGTCCAGATTCGATCCGAGGCGACAAGGTGTACGGTGAGAAGAGTCCATCATCGGCCGTTACGGCAGCGGACGACTGCATGGGAACACTCCCAGAGGTCGATCGGGAGTCCCCGAGCGCATGCGTCGCGGTGTCGTAGCGGAGCACTCGCGAGCCTTCCCCATCGCGTTCGGATTGCGCCAGCGTCGAAGGCGAGAAATCGCCTTCGACGGATTGGACCTGCGCGTTGGCGGGCCGCGTTGCGATGAGTGCCAGAGTCGAAAACACACCTGACACGAGGAAGCCTGAGCGAACCATGTTGTCCTCCTCCGAACGCTAGATTCGGTGGGCTCGAGTATAGGCAGGCCCGGTGAGGTGCGTCGTGGCAGCTCTGCAACTTCTGTGTGCTAGAGCGGTCTTCGGTGATTGGTACGTGTAAGGATTGTGCCGCTCTAGCGAACGGCGTGCGAGACGCTTGGTTGGCGAGTGTCGAGTGACTGCGCTGCGGCCCAAAGCCTCCTGCCGTTCTGCCCCAGATGCGCGGTGGTGGAGACCACCGCAGCCGCCCATCAGGTCCGGAACTACGGGATCCGTAGCGCTACCAAGCTGTCAATGACGGCGCGGGAAACCTCGTTCGGCAGCGCAGGCAGCAGCGGCTCGACTGCGGCAGGGAGATTCGCGGGATGAAGCACCATGACTTGTACGGTTCGGCTGTTTTCATCGAGCAGCGCGAGATAGTAACGGTCGTCGGTGGCGCGTCGCCACACGGGCCCTTCCGCCATCTGACGGTGATCGGCGTCGATCTGCGCGCCATGGCTTAGCGCCTTGAGGCTATTGGCATCGAGGAGGTCGGCATTGCCCGGAAACTTGTCGATGCCGCAACCTTGGATCCCGCAGGTAGCGCCACCCAGTGAACCGACCTGATACGATCGGATCCCAGTGCTAATGATGTCGCGATTTCCCCACTGAGCGCCCGAGGCCTCAGCGACGACCTCGAACACGTTGATCTGGCCACAGCCATCGCCAACCGCCGCGTCCGTGTTCGCAAAGCAGTGGCACGGGTGATACCCCGACCAACCATCGCGATTGAGTTCGGAGGGGGCCACGCCGATCCACGGTGAGTCCTGCTCTCGCTCGTTCTGATCGGCCTGGATACAGGTGGGTGCGTCGAAGCTTGGATCGTCGGCGTACGGCATCGACGCCAACAGCACAAATAGCTTCGAGCCCTCCCAACCGTAGTAGTCGAGATCCGAACCTGGACAGTACGGCTCGCTTGCCGCGCCGCACTGGAACGGCCGTTCTTGCATTGCGAAGAACGAACAATTATTGCCGAGATCTCCAGCGAACACCGTTTGCTTGTCTGGGCCGGAAAAGTGCAGGTTGAAGGGTTGAGCGTGTGCGCGCCGATCCCAATACGAGCGGATTGCCCACGCGCCCGCGACATCGCCGAGCGGCTGGTATACGGCGAGTTGCTTGACGCGCATCGGACCGTCGAGAACCATGGTGAGCTGTTCGTTGAACGGCGTGACGCGATTGGAGGTGACGACGTGTTTGGTGCGGCAGCAGAAGTCGCTACCTCCCCAGGGATAATTGATGGTCTCGGCCTGAACGTCGCAGCGCGCATCTCCGGGCTCGGCTTCGATGCGCCGTCCCCAATAGCCCGGGGCGCCGACATTGATGAACGTCAACGATCCACCGAGCGTGACGGTGCCCGCGTTCGTCACATCCGCGGCAGCGTGCTCCGGGGCAGCGGCATTGCCTAAGTCTGGCCAACGTCCGTTTCCAAGCGTACCGGTAGCACCCGCTTGGCCGCTGCTACCGAAGGTTGCGCTCTTGCTTCCTGCACGCCCGCCGTCGGCGTCGGTGGACTCCTGTTTGGTCGCGGCACATCCAAGATCCGCTGCCGCGAGTGTTACGAGGACGAACAAATGGATTTTCCACTGTCGATGCATGACGACTCCGAATCAATGGGCACTCGCGCGAAGTGAACTCGACGGATCAAAGATCCTCGATGACTCCAAACACACGCTGCCCAGGCCAAATGTGGCCGTTGATGATGTAGCGTGGGTTGTCACCGCCCGTAAGATTGTAGGTGTTTTTGCCGGGATTGAGCTTGGGGAGCCACCTGCCGTCGGCAGCCTGTTCGTAGTAGAGTTCGGCGAGCATTCGAGCCGGCTCGGTTGCCTTCTCTTGCAGGTAGATCTTGAGCCGATAGAGTTGTTCGGGTGGGATGATCACGCCGAGTTCGATCATTCGATCCTTCAACTCCAACCAGTTGAATCCGTCACCTTGCGCGAAGTCGTAACCGTCGATTCGGCAGCCATTCCGGTAAGGCATGCGCGACTGCCCGGAACATCTGCCATCCACACAGTCGTCTCCAGCCCACCACGCGGCTGCGTCCGTTTCTCGACCCTTGAGGCCCCAATAACCATCGCTGTCCTGCCCAATCACGGCGTATCCGGGTAGAAAGGACTCGGCGGGGTAATAGGCTTCGCTTCCTCCTGGCCAGATCGTCCTCGTGTTCGCGACGATGGACCTCGACTTATTGATGACGACGCAGCGCAGTTCGCTGTCCCAATCCTTGTAAGCGAGTTTGAGTTGCGTTGGTGGGGGCGCTTTCCCGTCGCGCTGCGGAAACTCGATGGGCTGCGGCTTTGGAACGTACACTTTGCCAGTGTTGTCGATGTGGAGGCCGTAGGGCACGTCGTTGTAGGCCCCTTCAGGCCAGCCCGCAGCCGTTGGGGTGTACTTCTGGAACGTCACCTGACCGCCATTGGCACTAAATAGCCACGTGGGCCGAACAGCTCCGCTCGCGTCCTTGAACCAATACCCATAGCGATAACCCGGCCACGTCGTGTAGACCCACATCTTGGTCTTGCCTTGGTACAGCTGCACTTCGGCAGAGATGTCCTGCTGAATGGGCCATCCCTTGTTTTGACCTCGCTCAGTCACCGTAGGTGAAGAGAATCCAGATACGATTGGCGCGTAGATCAGGTCGTCGGTGACGCAGGGAATATGCGGAAGTTCGTAGTTGCTGTCGACGACGTAGTAGCCGTCCCTTTCCTCGATCGGGAAGGTCTTTCCGGCGTGGACGACGGAAAGCAGGTAGCGCTTGGGAAAGGCGGTAACCACCTGGTAGTCTTCGCTGACCACGATCTCTGCGCCGCTCGCGTCCTTTTCGTAGCGCGAGAACGTGAGCGCGCCGACCTTTCGGATCTGGTAGCTGTCCCAGGCTGGATCTCGGAGAATCGAATACCCGTCCTCAGCAGCATTCGGACATTCGGTGGGAACGAAGCTCGACGCGCCGCCTGCTGGTCCCATTGCACCCGGTGTCGAACTGCCGCCGCTCGGACTACCTGGGACGGCGCCCGAGGCGCCGCCTTGCGTCCCGGATGCCGTTGAGAATGTGCCGCCTGAGCCATGGGTATTGGCGCCGCCCGGTCCTTCATTGGAGCAAGCTAACGCAAACAGGGTGGTGACTGCCAAGACGTGTACTGGAGCGCGCATCTCGCGACCTCTTTCGTGAAGAGACTAGAGGATGCCATTCCAACGTGCCCGAGGGAAGTCACCGCCGTAATCCAATGTCCGCACTTGCTCACATGCTTCATGTCACGACGGGAGCACAAACTTTGAACCCGAGCGCGCTCGCTACGGCAGCACGCCGTTTGGCTTCCGAGGTAGATCAAGTGCGCATTCTGTCGCCGGACAAGGATCTGATTCAATGCTTGTGCGGCGAGCGGGTCGTACTAGTCGATCGCCAACGGCAACGAACCATGGACGAGGCGACTTTTCGTGCGACGCGCGGCTTTGCTCCAGCCAGTATTCCAGATTTCCTCGCTCTCACCGGTGACAGCGCGGATGGGATTCCAGGGCTCCCCGGCTTCGGAGACAAGAGTGCGGCGCTGCTACTTGGCGCTTACGGGCAACTCGAACGCATTCCCGAAAAAGCCGAACACTGGAGCGTGCCGGTGCGAAGGGCCCCGCACTTGGCGTCGGTCTTGGTCGAACAACGTGCGCAGGCGCTGCTATATCGCAAGCTCGCGACACTCGTGTTCCATTAGGTGCCTCGACGAGCTCCGGTTTCGCGGGGTACCCCGTTCGCGCTTCGAGGCTTGGTGCGACACCGTTGGCGCCAATACCCTGAGAAACGCGCCGAAGCGCTGGGACTAGCCTCAGTACCTCGCGCTCGTCGTGCAGGTCGAGAATCACGAGCATGCTTTGCGACCCAATGGCAAGCCACTCTGCCACGCTGAGAGGACAGGCGGCCTTGATTGGCAAAAAGGTGATTACGCCACTGTGTGGACTACGTGATTCAGCAACCCGGAGTCGATTCACAACCACTGGCAAAGATCAACCTGAGCGTGGGGCGGATAACTCGCCCCGTGCGCTGCCGCGTTCGTGCATCGCTTGAAATTGGTGGTGGCCACCGCTGGTGTCTCGGGCTCCCTTCGATTCCTGGTCGCACACCCACAGAGCTGAAAAGCCTTCCTCCCTGAACCGTTTGGGCCTAGAGTCCCAATGTCTTGGGCAAGAAGGAGGATGAGATGGAACGGACGTGCGCAGTTTTTGTTTTTGGTCTAGTCGTCGCGGTAACGTCAGGCTGCGAACCAACGGTGCCAGTCCCAGTGGCAGAGGGTGGCGTCTGCACGGACGTGGGAAGCAGCGTGACATCGGAAGGCGACTGCAACACGTGTACCTGCGAAGAGAGCCATACCTGGAGTTGCACACACAATCTTTGCGCGTGCGTACCGGGCGCTAGCAAGCCAGCTGACGATGGTTGCAACGTTTGCAGCTGCACGGCAGGTGGTCGGTGGGTTTGCACCATGAGGGCTTGTCCCGTCGATCCCTGCGCAGAAGGGCGGCAGGCTTATGAAAGCTATCGGGAACGATTGCTCTCCATAGCGCAATCGGCCGGTTGCGAAACGGATGCGGACTGCACCCAAATCTCAGAGAACAATCGATGTTTCGCTGGCTGTGGAATCGCCCTACCCTCGAACGAAGCCACGGCCATCGCCCAACGCCTTGAGACCAACGGCAATGAGTTCTGCGCGAGCTGCCCACCGGTGGCAATTCCGCCTTGTTTGCCGATGGCGGCGCGATGCGTGGAAGGGATGTGCTCTTCCGGACCGATCGAGCCGCGCTAGCGTTTCCGCGGCAAACCAGTGCCGGAGTCGTGTAGAATCGCCAACGCTCAGACGACGAGATCCTCGACCTTTCTCGTTTGGAACCGTCGCCATTTTTGGTACGAGTCGATCTTCGTGATCCACGCCGACGCCAACGAGCCGAGATATTCTGACCTCGGATTGTAATCGAGTGTGCTTGACCATCGATGGGTTGAACGGAGGTGCCGCCGTACAAGTCCAAGTGTGGAAACCACCAGGTTTCCCAATTGCCACGCACCGAAAAGGTCGGGGCGATCCGCGCAAGCTGCGCCATGCCGGAGATTCGGCCAGGGCGGGCGCACCATCCCACATGTCGGTTTGTCCCTGCGGTCGTAGGTTCCCGACTTTGTCGGAGCATTCTCGGGCTGCTGAGTAAGATTGGGCTGTCCATTGCCGGTCGTCTCAGGTTTCTTCAGCACCCATGAACGACCCGAAGCGCCGACAACTGGCAGAGTGTGATGCCGCTCAGAGAACGACGGAGCTGAGACGCGAGATCGCGGTCGCGCTTCTCGATGCGCTCGATGAGCGGACGAGCGAGCGCGATGACGTGACAAGATTCCTCGATTAGTT
>JBLNFG010000014.1:0-11090 GCA_050263495.1 Myxococcales bacterium
CTCCGACTCCGGTGCTTGACGCACCCCCTTGCCCGTCTTTGTAGCGAGGTAGCCTTCCGCTGTCCCCCGCCGCCTCTCCCGCCGTATTCGCCTCAGTAACCGCCTGATAGGCGTTGCCCAGGACCGTCGTGGCGATGGAAGAGGCGAACGCCGAGCCCAGCGATGCTCCGACTGAGCCCCAGGTCGGCTCTTGGCCCAGAGCCGCTCCTGTGACGACACCAAACTGGGTTCCTGCTGCGGTGCCCGCTAGTCCTGCAGCAAACTGCACGCCGGGTGTTACTGTTCCTCCGGATGCAGCCACGCTGTCGACGATTCCGCCGCTAAACAACGAGCCTCCAGCCGAGGCCGCAACGGAGATTGTCGCGTTCTTCAATGCGTCCTCAGGACTTCCGCCTCGAAGCCTTGTTTGTATGTATGACACCGCAAACGCGGCTGGCGGGCCCCCGACGGCCATGATCCCGCCGCCCACCGCCGCACCAAGCACTCCGTTCCAACCCCAGTTCACGTGTCCCGTCGTCTGTTGCTGCACAACGATGTTGATGGTGGCATTCACCACAGCGGCAATTACGAATACCGCAATCGCCGATCTACCATCCGGATCCACGTAACCCGTAGGATTGCCGTATCCATAGGCATACGGATTGATATCGCTCCCCGCTTCATGGACGGTAACCGGATCGGCACTCATCCATCGCTTCAACGCCGGTGAGTAGTAACGAGCGCCGTGGTAGTTCAGCCCAACCTCGGTGTCCTCTTCCTTGCCGGTGAATCGATAGGGCTCACGGAAGTTCGACCAACGTGACGTACGATAGTCATTCTCGGTTTGTCCGTACGCCGTGTACGAGACATACTCGACGATCTCGCTCGTCGCGTGGTCGATGGTAAACGTCGTGCTCCCAAGGTGATCGCCGAATTCGAGAAACAGGTGCACGTTGCTCGCACTCGTTCGCGGCATTGTCGCGTTGTAGAGCACTCTACCGGAGATTGCTCCGCCACTGAGACGCAGCTGCGTCGTGTCCGTCGTGAGCGCGTAGTCTTGCGTCGCGCCACTGCCCGACAAGGATGTGTTCCGTAGTTCGAGCGTCGAGAACGGATACACCGTGTACTTCGTCTCAGGGCCAGATTCTCCGTCGGGTCTTGTCGCGCTCTTCACGGTGCGCGACCCACCATCGTACTGGTAATTCATCTCCGCGTCGGGCGTACGGGTCGGGTGAGCGGCGTTCACTGATGATGGGGAGCCATACGTCGTGCGCTCCGACCCCGCTGCGAGATCCCAGCGCCTCGCACGAACCAGGTTTCCCACCTCATCCCATTCATACGCAAACCGCGCCCAACACGATGTCCCCGAGGGCAAGCATGTCCCTTCGCGTTGCAGCACCATCGCTGTTACTTGCCCCACATCGTCGTAGGCGACGGCAAGTTCGCCCGCGCGACTGGAGCCCGTTGCGCGGTTGCTGGCACTCGTCAATCGGTGTGGTCGCGACGCATCGGCATAGGAAACCGTACCAACCGATCGATCGTAGAATCCATTGCTGTCGTCCGTGTTCGCAACCAAATTGTTCAGCCAATCATAGCTAAACGTTTCTTCCTTGATGCGACTGCCGTAGGAAACCTGATTCACTGGTCTTGGTTCGAGCTCGGACGACGCGTTCTCGGGAGCAAAGGGCGCCTGCCACGTCGTGTTGGACGTGCCCGCGTAGGCATACGTTGTCTTCGTTAGCCGCGAGTAACTATCGTAATCCCACGTCCGCGTTACCGGACGATTCGTGTCAGGCCACTCACTCGCCGTGCGCCAGTCGTTGGCTAGGTTCAGGTTACCCATCACGTCGTACTTGAACTCGTAGTGTTCGAGCGTCAGTTGCGTCGTGGGGTTCGGGGTAGTCGGCGGTGCAGCGTACGGACTAACGGGATTGGTCCAAATCGACGCAGGCGCTCGGTAGGTCGTCACCTCCGAGACTTGAGTGAGCTCGTTGTACGAATAAGACCGGGTCGTTTGGGCCAAGTCACCAAAGACAACGTCCTTCACCAGTCCGCGCGCGTCGCGCGTCTCTTGAGCAAGCAACGTCCCGTAGCTGCTGCCGATGTTGCGCACGAGGCCGCGTCTCGTGTACGTGATACGTTGCTCGCTCGTGCCATCGCTGCCGAATAGCGCCAAAAGCGGCGCACCGGTGGTTACACGCCGAGGACGATTGGCGATATCGAACGTCGCTTGCTTCACGTACCAGCGAGGAGTGTAGCGCTCGGAGACCATGGGGGATGCGTTGCCCGGTTTGGCAATCCGTCGCGCTACGCCTGTAGTGCGTCCCAACGCGTCATAGGCAAACACATTGAAGCCGCCACGCGTTTTCACCGACGCGAGTCGCCCCCAGAGCCACGGCGATTCCACGGTCAATGTCTGCCCTGCTGCATCGGTGATGTTCGTGGCCAACGGATCTGGTGCGTCGTAGCGATAGAACGTCTCGAAGCCGTCGCCGGTAGAGGCATTGGGTGTACTGTAAGAGACGTGGTTCGCTTTGCACGGCAGGTAGTCACTGCCGATAAGTCTCCCACCCGCCTCATAGTGGTAATTGACGCCGCAACCATTCGCGTCACTCGTGCCCACCAAGCGACTCGCGTCGTCATAGGCGTAACGCCAAGCCTTGGTCACCGCCGATGCGCCGCTGCCCGTGGTCACAGCGGTATTGGGCTCTACGTTAAGCACCATGCGGCCCCAGGAGTCGTACTCGAAGTGACGCACGAAGTCGGGACTGCCCGCCCTTTGCTGCGCAATTTGCGCCACCTCTCCACTTGGGAGATAGCTCGCGACCGTGCGATGCTCTTCGACTGTAGTGTTGTTTAGCTTGTAGCGGCTCACGCCGAGGACACTCCGGCCGTGCCCGTCGCTGTACTGTGACGTGAAGCTACCGCTATACCGAGCATCGCTCGATAGATCGCCGGCATCGAAGGAATCCGCGCCGAGGGCATGGTAATACGCATTCGACTTCAATTGACCGTCTTGGAGATACACCTCCCGAACGCGTCCGAAGGCGTCATAAACCTGGCGCTTCGTATTGGTCGCGAGGGTCTTACTGACGTCAAACGGCATCGCTGGGCCCGGGTGAAAATCGGGTTCATGCGATAGGTACGGCATCCCTTTGGCGTTGTACTGTGTGTCGCCACCCACCACGTATTTGCCGCCGTCCCCTGCTCCTGGATCGGCCTCACTCAAGGCATAGAGGGTGCGACCGAGCCCGTCCACATACCCGACGTCTTCCACGTACCCAACAGCGCCGTTTGAGTCCTCGTCAATGGTCTGCGTGCGCAGCACCGAGTAGGGTTGGGTGACGGGGTTCGTGGTCGGGTAGTATTCGTAAAGCTTGCGCGGTCGCGAATCGAGCGTGGTTGGGGCGTCCACACTTGGCCCGAATTCCGCCAAAATCCGCCCAAACCCATCATATTCCGCCTGCGACGGTTGGTTGCGCGGACTCGTGACCGTCAGCGGTAGACCAAGCCCGCGATCGTACGTCGCGCTGGTCGTAAACATCCGATCGCCACATCCGTCAAAACTCGTGTCTCCCGCAAACGCATTGTCGGTCACGACAAACTCGGCGTAGAGCGGATCGACCTCAATCGAATGACAAGCGCCGAGCGGCCCTTGCATGAATGCCGGATTACCGAGTCCGTCGTAAGTCGTCTCGCTCAAGACCACCAAGGCTTCGCTTGCTTCGCCCGCTGATGCATTGGGTGGGGCAACGGCCGTGATACGCTGCAATCCAAGCGTGCCGCTAAGCCAGGCGTGCGTCTCCACGACCTCCCCGTAGGCATTGTACTTGTTACCCCGGCGGTGGCGCGGTGTGGGATGTGCACTACCGGTGACGTACGACTCAGACTCGCGCCAGAGCCACCCTGACAGATCGCCCGAGGGTCGTTCAAATACACTCGTCGTTGTAATCGGTTCGTCAGCTCCAGCCGGGCAACCCGAGATGCACCCCTCTTTCAGACTCGTTATTACGTTGCCGTAGCTATCCTGCACAGTCGCGCTACGCATCCTCGCGGTGCCCGAAGTGGCCCGAACTGGGAGCTCTCGTGTGAATTGACGCTGGACGCCCCCGACGTCAATGGAGTAGTCCGTGATGGATACCGCGCCTTCATTGCGATCGAAGTTGGCGGTGTCGTAGGCAAAGACGTTTACCGTCGAGGTTGGGCGCGCGAGTACGCGTCGACCATCGAGCCCTTGGTACAGCTCCTTGATCGATACGGCCGTGTGACGAGTGAAACGCGTGACCCCTGCTTCATCCATTTCCTCTTCGACGACGGGCATCCCCTTGACGGCCTCGCGCCATGGCTCTTCGGTGTCCGACGCGTCAGACTCGACTGCGGCCGTGCTGCTGCTCTGGTCGTCACTCGAGTGACCAAGCAGGAACTCGGAGCGTTTCAACAGCGTGGGGCTGTTCGCATCCCCCACAGCGCGCACTACGGTCTCACGGAATCCGCGAAAGTCGCGACTCTTGCCATCGAACACTGGATCCCGGTACTGGTACTCGGTCACGATCGCACCACCGGGGCGCTTCACTTGCTCCAGATTGTCCCGCACGGTCGAGCGCACCACGACGGGCACGGCGGACGGCATCACGCTCTTCCAAGGCTTCCCGGCCTTCGCCGCGTCCAACATCAGTTGCGTCGAGGTGCGGTAGTCGAGTTCAGTCGTTGCTCCGAGGCCGTTGTGAACGCGCTTCAGGAGCAGCGGCTGCACCCCGCCTGTCAAGTCGATGTACTGGTAATTGCGCGCCTCACCCCAAAGAATATCCGGCGTGCCTGAGCCGTTGATGTCCGTCAACACGACGCGGCGGGTGCCGTTCGGGTGCACGGGCGTGTCCGAAAGCACGCCCCTCGCCGTGAATCCACGTCCGTTCTCGTTGAGGTACAGATCAACGGCATTGACGCGCACCTTGACGAGGTCAGTCAGTCCATCGCCGTTCACATCGCTCGTAAAGAACTCACTTGACTCGAGTGAATTGAGCTGCGGGGCGTTCTGCATCGTGATCGCGCGCTCACTACCAAAACTGCCTGCTGAGCAATCACTGCGATTACCGGTTCCCCAAGTACCATTGCCACGACCAGGCCAGTAGAGCACTTGCCCGTTACGAATCCGCACGATGTCCGGCAAGCCGTCAGCGTTCATGTCGGCGACATGCACGTCCTTGTCCCCAAGCCGAGCCGGCGCAGAGCTCCACGGAATGCACGACTTTACAGGCTCGGTCGAGAGCTTGGCCTCAGTGGCTGAGGTCCATTCAGCGGTGCCGAATTGGTTCTGCCCACCGGGGTAACGCCCCAACGCGAAAAACGTCTGCATCTCGGTGGCAGAGGCGTAGACCAGGTCGACCAGGCCATCTCCATTGACGTCCATCACGGCCGTGTGCTCGGCGTTCTTGGTCCAATCGATCTTGATGTCTTGCCCTGCGGGCGCGCTGACGGTCTTTGCGCTCCAACCCCATCCACCACCGTCAGACTTGGGAGAGAACACGGTATAGGCACGAAAATCGGGCATATGAACCAGGTTCACGAGACCGTCCGCATCGAGATCGAGCACCGAGACGTGGCGATTGCTAAGCTTCAGAATCCCAGCATCGACGCCGTTGCTCGCAACGACGGACATGGACTGTTGCGCCGCAAATCCAGCGGCATCGGCCCCGTTATTCAGGAACAGACCATGGGCACCTTGGTAGAGCGCCGCGGAGGTTACCACCACATCCGGCAAGGAATCGCCATTAATGTCCATCATTCCGGTCTCCATCTGCCCGAGCGAATGGGGAGGACTATTCGGAATGGACTGGAGCGTGGTGGCGAAGGGCTCGTAGCTCAGGCCCGCGGAGTCGGTCACTGCCGGCAGCTCGCTCTTGACCCGTTGGTATTCGAATTTCAGGGCTGGCAAGGTCGGACACGACGACACGCCAAGGGCGCCATCGGACGACTCTTCAATCGGCGTCGCGCATCGACCCTCCAGCTGAAAACTCACGAGTAGCGACGCATGGCTGAACCAGTCGTAGCCCAAGTGATATCGACGCAGCAGTTGCCTCGGCGCGGAGCTTGATTCAAACGGCTTTGCCGTCACGTCGATGCGCACCAGCCGCATCTGGTGGTCCATACGCCAGCCCGCGCGAAAGCTCACCAATCGGTCTGGGCGCTCCTCGTATACTAGCCTGGCATGGTGGGCATACTGGGAGAGCTCATGGGTCCCGGGATCGGCTGCAGGGGTCGTATCGTAGATATCCGAGAGATAGACGACGTTGCCGCTCTTGAAGTGCCGGTATACCACCACATTGAAGGGCATGGCGGTGCCTGCCTGCTGCACGGAGCCATGCGTGTCGTACTGCCGCACCAGATGCCAACGCACGATTTCAGCCGAATTGTCAGGGTTATTCTCGAGCGCCTGCTCGTAGCCACTGCCATCGAGCGGCACCCCAAACTCCAAGCTGGTCCCGTCCTTCGACTGCACACGCCAGGTCTTGTGATCCGAAGACCAGAAGAAGCGCAGAAAGCTCGACTCCATCTGCGCACGGAAGTACTGCCAACCCCCAGCCCAAGCGGGCATCACCTCTGATGCAAGTGCCCCGCTGCAGGTTCCCCCGGACACAACACAGATGGGAACCAGCTCGGAGCCCCCAAAGGTAAAACGATCTTGATTGGGGTGCCAAGCGGCGCGATCGTCGTACTTTGGCATCCCATGATCGGTCTTGCGCGAGATCGCGGATGCGCCGACGTTCCAACCGACGCCGGCAAGGCCAGAGCCGCCTGACGAGCTGTAGCTAAGGATCAGGCTCGGTTGCACCGCACCGCGCGCCTTCGGAAGACCAATTGGCACGCTGTAGGCGGCGATACCGGTCGACAATTGCGCGGAAAAGCTTTCTCCCATGCCAAGCGGCGTTCCGGCCCCGCTCGGCAGTGCGATCGATTGGGCGCTCACCGCATTCGGTCCCGTTGCTTCAGGCAGCGTCACGCCGCCACTCGCCGCGCTGTTCTGGTCCTCGACACTCGTCGGAGTGTCCGAGGCGCCGCTATCGAACTGCCCAGACATCGAAAACAATGACTCAAACGCGCGCTTCGTGGCGCCCGTCGCGACGCCCGTAGCCGTTGCACCACTCGGCGCAACCTGTCCCGACGCGAACGCGGGCAGCAGCAACGCACTCACACCAACAACCTTCGATAGACCACGCCATAGCCTCGACGCAGCATTACCTTTACGCAGCAGATTCATCGCACCCTCGACTCAGATTCGGAAAGGACCGCCACTCTCAAAACTTCGGAGTCGTCTCCCGGCCCCAACCCAAGCGCTACGTCGTCGCGCAAACGGATGAGTCTGACGAGCACCTCGCAGGGGCCGGGAGACTGTTGGTTAGGATCAGCGCCAATGGAGCCATTTCCATCGGCTGCTGGAACACCTGTCAATTATTCAGGAACGAAACGTTATCGATGTCGAAGCTGAAGTTCTGCGTCTTCGACAGGAATTGGATCTTCTTCAGGTGCGCCATGTTGAATGGCTTGACCGTGCCCCAGCCGTTCTGCGTCAGCATCGCCCAGCGCAGATCGTAACGTGTCCAGGTGGTGCTACTCAGACCAAAGTACGCGCCATGGCAATCGTTGTCGATGACGTCCGAAATGCAGACTTCGACGCGAATTTCCCCGGTACCCTTGGCATCGAAGCCTATCCCCGTGTATGCGCTCGCGTCGTAATTCGCGCAGACCGTCTCGATGCCGTTCTGGGTGCTGCTCAAGAAGTTGAATCCAATTCCACCACCCGCCCAATCACTCGCTTGACATGCCGTGCCCTGTGTGTGGGCGGCGAAGAGGCTGCCGTTACCTGAAGGAGACTTCGGGAGGAATGCGTCTCCAGTCGCTGGATCGGCCGCACAAGTCCCTGCATGGAAGCCGTACCAAATTCCAAGTCGCTGAGCGCTGCTGCTGAGAATCCTATTGCCGTCCTCGAAGTCGTCGATCCCCAGTTCCGACGGAGAGGTTGGGGTGCAAGAGCCGACAAGGGGCCCCGGTGCAGAAGTCCCCGCGCTGCTACCGCCCGCGCCCGTTGTGCCGCCGCTGCCCGTTGTGCCGCCTGTACTCGCACTGCCGCCTGCGCCGGAGCCTCCTCCAGCACCTGACGCGCCACCTGCCCCAATGGTTGGGGTGCCCAACGGATTCTCCAACGCACCGCGGCCGCCAGTCTGCTTCACCCAGTAGTCTTGCTCCACAAGGAGCTGGATCCGTTCGATGCGATCAAGGCGCACGTCGGGGGTGATCTCGAGCACCAACTCGTAGTTCCCAGCCGTAGCGCGTCCGAAGAGTTCGCCACGCGCCACGTTGGAGACGTAAGGCATGTTCCAACTGTTCGAGATGGCTTCCAGCCATTCCTCGGCGGCCAATGCTTTTCCCGCTTCGATGTGGGCCGTTGGAAGATCGACGACGCGCCAATCGAGAGCATGGTTCGTCTGCCAGGATGGACCCGTGTGAATCAAATTGAAGCGCACGTACGGACTCGTGTAGCAACTCATCGCATCGGTTGACTTCGAGCACTCACGAATCCCGGTACCGACCAGGTTCACAGCCAGTCGACGCCATCGCACGTTGTGGCGGTCGACGTACGGTGCCCGAGTCCAAGCGCCATTCAGCGTTCCCCACGAGTCGAGCCAAAATCCGATTTTCGCGAGGGTAGGTCGGCTGCCGGCGCAAGAGGAATCGAGTGAACTCGTGAGCGGATACTGACCGACGCCCGGGTGCGCAATCCATGTCCCTTGCTCGGGACAGTAGAACCTCCATCCAGCGGTGTCTGGTGATAGGCTCACCGTACCGGATGAGTTCGGACTGGTTAGTTGATTGGGCGCTCCGAGGGTGATCACCTCCGTATCGGGAAGTGATACCGACGTAGGATAGGTAATCGTGTACCCCTGAACGAATCGTTCGAGATTCTCCACGTAATCAATCAGCTTGTTGGGGTAGATCGCATCACCGGTCTCGGAGGACTGCGATAAGCCC
This sequence comes from Myxococcales bacterium, assembly GCA_050263495.1. Lineage (GTDB taxonomy): Bacteria > Myxococcota_A > Polyangia > Polyangiales > Polyangiaceae > FEN-1139. The sequence goes on from JBLNFG010000014.1 coordinate 9,004, forward strand.
ACCACTTCAGGAGCATTGAGATCGCTCTCATAGATTTCGTCGGCCCAGGCCGACGGCGAGGCAACGAAAGCCTGTTGAGAATCGAGCGTCGAGAGATCTACGACAAACCTCGACTCGATGGCTCGTCGCGCAGTTACGGCTAGCCGTCGAGCGCTCTCGAGCAACGCCTCTGCCCGCCACATGTCGTAGCTCCTGTACCGCCGACGGAGGCTCGCGTTGTTTTCGATCGCGCTTGCTGATGCCGAAACCTCCAACTTCGCCCGAGAGTCGCTCTGCACCGCCCGCAACTGCAGCTGTTCGAGTTCCGCGAGGGCGCTCTGCAGTTCGCCCTTAATCTGCCGCATCACGCCGTACTGGGAGAGCACTTGCGTCCACGCGCTGGATTTGCGTGCGCCGAGCTCCGCGAGGGCAGCCTGCTTCCTTTCAAGCGCGGCAGTCCGCTTCGCTGCAACGGACTTCTGCTTGAGTTCAAGATTCGGATCGCCGTCAGTAATTACGGCAAGCTGAGCGTCCGTATTCTTTCCGACTTCGGTCTGGTTCGTAAGTGCGCCTTGGTACCCCAGCAAAGCATCACGGCAAGGCAGGTTGTTCGGGGAAGAACCAAATCCCTCCGTGGCTCCATGTCCACACTGCTCGAGTTTGTCGTCCTTGCACGCGTCGTAGATCGACTTCGGATCGACCGTCAGATACGTCTTGGTGCACTTATCTTCCGTGCAGTGTGTTCTCAGGTTGCTGCAATCATAAGTGCATCTGCGGTCGACGTCTCCCTCACAGTACTGATTGACGTAGACTCCAGCCGTTTGGACCCGCTCCTCCGCTGCCTTGACCGAAAACTCCAGCGCTTCGATTTGCTTCTTCTTCGTGGGATCGGACGTGACGATGGCATCGTCCAGTGCCTCCAGTTCCGCTAACGCAGCCTCGTACTCGGAACTCGCAGAGGCCTTGGCCGCTTCCACCGCAGCATATTCCCGACCATAGTCTTGGGCTTCCGCCCTGGATTTGTCCCTGGTGGCATTTAGTAGGCGACCGGCGTTCCAGATCCGAACCAAGACGCGCTGAAGCTCGGAGCCCTCGTACTCGGGATCGGAATAGGTTTCTGAGGTGTACTTCAAACGGTTAGCGACCACTTCCGGGAGCCAATTCGTTCTGAGCGCGTCATTCGCCCGCCACAGCGCTAACTTGCAGGACGCTTGTCCTTCCGTTGGAACGCCGGAGCAAACCTCGTCCACGTCCTCATGCTCAAATCTCACCGTTGCCATCGGTAACGTGCAAGCTTCTGTGTTCCCGCACAACGCCTTTTGCTCCAATTTGCCAATCGCCTGGGCCTTGGTCTCCGCCTGCTGCAATGCGGCGCCGTCTTGGGCTTCCTCGACGAGCTTGTCGATTGCTGTTTTTACCGCCGCGGTCGCTTCTTCTGCTGCCGCCTTCGCGGACCGCAGCAGGTACTGATAGGACTCCTCCCCAGCGGCTCCTCCCATGAGCGATGCGTCCGCTGGTGGCACCCAATTCGATGGAAGACCAAAGCCGTCGTAGCGAGGGCGCGACCAGTCAATGGGCTGCACTGCTGTGATTCGCCGTTCCAGATCAGCAAACCATCCCGTGGAGACGATGGTATTGCCGCGAGTCGACATATCTCGCTGTCCGGGACCCACCGTGGCAACGTAGGTGTAACTCTTTTGCCCATTGCTCGTATGCCGCAGCAGGTAAGAAGACATTCCGGGCCAGAGCCCCACGAAACCAGGGGTACCGGGGTACCAGACTAACCGTTTCAGGTGCGCCGAAGCGTTCGCCCCAGTGGTTCGCTCAGCGAAGGTCGAATCAGGTTGAGCATCGAGTCCAGCCCGGCTGATTCCTCCCGGAGACGAATAGCCATCGATCATGGCTGCCGGTTTGACGGTTGCCCCTGCGCCAGTCGTGCTCGAGAGCGTCACGAGCGTGGGTTCAGGTTCGGTTGCTGGCATCAGAACGACCGTTGATGTCGGACGGTGCATAACCGTGGTCTTGCCGAGCAAGCGCTCAAGCTCCCGGTGCACTTCCGCCGTACTACTTGAGTCAAGCGGAGAATCTCCGTTACTATCGAGCGCAAA
>JBLNFG010000015.1:0-4697 GCA_050263495.1 Myxococcales bacterium
AACCAAACAGCTATACGCCTACATGCTTTGGCACGACGCCACCGACCAACCCTTCCACTGGTCGTATCGACCCAAATCTTGGTCCGCTAACCATGCTCCGACTTCTGGTGAGCGGAACTAGCTGCGTCGTGCGCCCTTGGAAACGCACCGCCGGAGCCAATGCCCGGATGACTCAAGTTTCGCCTAAGTCGCCTCACGGCCAGCTTCAACTTCAGACGTGCTGTTCTTTCCATTCCGTTTCCCCCTGCTCTTCGACATGCACGGTTCCGACGGCAGCATCGTGGTCCAACTGCGGCAGACCACGGCGGCGTCGCGAGGCAAGCTCATTCAGGCAAGCATTCGTCGCGATTCGCATCAGCCAATGCGAAAGCGGCGCATCGCCAGCATAGGTATCGCGCGCATTCCATGCCCGGAACAACGCGTCCTGCACGAGATCCTCCGCATCCGCGAACGAACCAAGCATTCGGTAACAGTGCCGTAGGAGTTCGGGACGGTGAGATGATAGCTGCCGTCGGAAGTCGGTCATCGTGTACCTCGTATCACGCAGCTGCACGTGTCGACCGCTCTGCGAGCAGCAGGCGAAGCTTTCTTCTCGTCGCACAAACGACTCTCGGCGTGGCCGCGATGCTACGCGCGCCGCCCGCACCACTGACGGCTGTTTTGGTTTTCTCGTCGCGCAAACGACTCTCGGCGTGACCACGATGCTACGCGCGCCGCCCGAACCAACTGACGATTGTTTTGGTCTTCTCGTCGCGCAAACGACTCTCGGCGTGGCCGCGACGTCAAGGCCAAGAGATCGGGAATACCATTGGATCGCTTGTCCGACGCTTGGAGGTCAATTGCGAACAGCGAAACGCGAGCGACGGGGTTTATTCCTTTGGATGCACGGCATCGCAGCGGGTTGCAGCGTGAACACGACGCTACAGGACATTATCTGGATACGTCACTCGACGACAGCCACCAGAATTTCGTCGCTTCCCGGAGCCTCCAGGAAGCGGATCACGCTTTGGCTCAATCGCGAGTGTTCGGAGCTACGTCGCAAGCGGCGTGAGAGCCAACATATTTTGGCGCGATTCCGATCTGCTTGACACAGTAATCGCTCCCCAGGAGGCGACTAAGCCCTGGTCCGTGTTGACAGAGCTCGCTGGTGGGGGATAGATCGGGCATGCGGTATCGGGTGCTTACGTTGTGCATGTTAGCTTGCGGTTGTGGAGGGCGTACGGAGGCTTCTTGGTGGGAGGTCGGGAGCAGCATCGGGTCGAGCGCGCTGGGAGGACGCGCTGCGAGTGTTGTAGGCACGGTCGGCGGCGCCTCGGGCTCTGGCGGATTGTCAGTCGTCGGAGGAACTACGCGGTCATTGCAGACCGCGCCTACTACCGCTACCGCGCGTGGCGGGAACGGGGGCGCGAGTAGTGCGAGCGGGGGAATGAGTGGAGGGAGCTCGCCCGTTGGTTTCGTGAAAGCCGAAGCCGGACCTGCAAGCAGCACCGGCGTCGAACCGACCCGTCACTGGTTCGTGGTCGCCGATGCTGATGCCACGCCCCCGGAGCTCAAGCTGATTAGCGTACGCAAGGACGACAAGATCGACGCCTTCTCGTTGCCGGTAGCTGAAGACGAACGGCTGGAGGGCGTCCGGTTCTCCGAGAGTGGCGACAAGCTCTGTTACACGACCTCGGCTGATTGGAACAGCCGAGTGTGGGTGGTGCGCACCGAAGAGAAAGCATTTCACGTCCAAAGCTGGACACTTCCAGAATATGCGCAGTCAGGACGTTTCGGGTGCGGTTGGGCTTCGGAAGACGTATTGGTGCTCGATGGATGGTTCCTGTCGGAGCCTAATTCGCCGATATTGTTCGGGCCGTTCTATCTTCAGCTAACCGCCGACGCACGGATTCCTGAAATAGGGTCCGGTGTTGCCCGATCGCCGGACGGGAAGTTTGAGCTATTGCACCTTGCGTACGACTCGTACGGCAGGCGTATCGCTGTAAAACGAGTGAATTCGGAAGGAGGATCCAGTGACGTTCTGCTATCGCTGAGCGGTGTGCAATCGTGGCTATGGTCGAAGAATTCGCAGCGGCTCGCGCTCACGCTGGAAACTAGTCTCTCGGGAGATACCCTGATCGTCTACGATTTCTCTGGCGGTTCCGCGACTCGCTGCGCTCAGCTGGGGCCAGGTAAGGGCGCTTATGTCGCTCAGGACTTCTCACCGGACGGAAAATATCTCTTAGTCCACGAGCAACGGGCATCTGGCTCAGGAATGTACGTCTGGGATGCCGCTGCAAACGTAGAAGCACTCGTGAATGCATCACCGGACTTTACCCCGGTGATGTCCTTGTCGTGGTTGGACAATAGTCGACTCATCTCGTCGGTCCCGACACTGCTTCTGGCTCAGGTAGACGCAGCGAACTTGGCTTCCGGGAGGATTGTTGCGGAACCAATCGTCGATCGAGAGGGCACTCCGATCGGGAGCATTGAAGCTTTCGCGGCTGTCACTGAAACGCTCTGGATTGGGGTACGCGCTGCAACGAGTGGTAGGGTGGTTCAGACCTTCGAGCTTGTCGGCAATCAGGTGCTCACGACCGATCTGCTGCCGGGTACACTTGGTAGTGCCACGCCGGGTGCGGTCTCGACGCCAACGTCGCTGGTTCCAGCTGGACGCGCTATCATCGCAAGTTCTCCGTCCTACTACTACGTCGAGTTCGCAAAGAGTGCCGTTTCGCGCTCGATTCGGCTCGATGAATACCTCAGTGCCGATTACGTGCCGCTCACCTCGTTTGGAGTACCAGGTGGCGTCGCATTGATCGTGCACAGTTGGGCGCAGAAGAGCTACGCCTGGTTATCGCTTGAGCACACCCAACCTGGACCTTTGCTCCCCATTCCGGCAAGAATCACTAGTGAGAACACGCTCCTGTTCCCTGAGCACTGGCCTCGTTGAAAGCGCATGCGCCACGTGAATCGGAGGAGCCACCAGGTCGCTCCTGGAAACCCACCGGGATGAGGTGAACCGTTTCCAGGCTTGACCATAAGCCCTCAGACTCGTGAACGGACCGAAAGTTGACCTGCTGCCACCATGAACGGCAACCCAGTCAACGCACGGAGACAGTCACACGTCGCTGCCTAGTAGAGCGCTTCCATCGAAGCGATAGGTCCTTCGGACCCGTCGCTGCGTGCGGCTCAATCTACTGGTCTCGTCTTGTTGATCTTCGAAAACCCCGATCCGCTCCGCGCATTACTCGTCCACTCCGTCGGCTTATTGAGGGAAAAATGATGTCCGTTCAGGTCTCGCATACGTTTGGTTTTGCTGCAGTGCTCGCCTCTATTGGCTTAGTGGCGATGGGTTGTGGGGATTCTCAGCCGTCGGAGCAAGCGTCGACCGTCGATGCCAAGAATAGCGGCGGGACGGCGTCAGTGACGTCGAGTAGCGCCGAGAAAACGGAACCGCGTGCGACGGGCGGCCGCGCCGCCACCTCCGCTGCGAAAGCGACCGGAGGCAGCGAGAATGACGCAACGTCAGTGGTCTCGGAAACCGGAGGAGCCAGCAGCGCCCCCGTCGAGAATGAAGGAGGAAGCACCGGCTCGGCTACCAACCAGGGCGGCGCTAGTAGCATTGCAGCCGGAGGGTCGAACTCCAGAACATCGCGGAGGCAAACCAGTACTGCGAGCGGTGGCTCAACTTCTCTAACATCGTCGACAACGAATACGACGAGCGCGCCAGCGAACATCGGCGGCAATTCGAGCTCAAGCGTCGCCACTGGCGGCGCGACCACGGTCGGCACTGCCACCGGCGAGAAATTCAGCTTTTTCGTGACCAGCTATGCGGCGATCAAGGCGCTTTCCGGCTCGGACGATGGTTTCGGCGGTGACTTGCGCTACGGGCAAGCTGACGGACTGACAGGTGCTGACAAGATCTGTACGGAAGTAGCCGAACGCAGCATGCCCAAGAACGGGAAGACTTGGCGCGCGTTTTTGAGCACAAGCACGGTGAACGCCATTGATCGAATTGGCGAGGGCCCATGGTACGACCGCCGAGGTCGCACGTTTGCGCTAACGAAAGCCGATCTGCTTTACACCAGACCCAAAGGCGCCGACTCGGCGATCATCAATGACTTTCCAAATGAAGATGGAGTGACTAATCACGCGCCGGACGGTACGCAGGTCGATAACCATGACATGATTACTGGGAGCAACAATCAGGGCAAGCTCTACAGCGCCACAGCCGCTTGCTCCGATTGGACGAGCTCGGCTGCCGACAATTCGAAGAAGCCACGCGTCGGACATTCGTGGCCTCGAAGCGGCAGGGGCGGCACAAGCAGCAGCACTGGCAACGTGGAGGGGATGGAGAATTGGATGTCGGCACTCGACGAGTCCGGTTGTGGTGCTGGCGTCAACATCGTCGAGACTGGCGGCCCAGGTAAAGATGGCAACATTGGCTCCGGTGGCGGTTATGGCGGCTTCTATTGTTTTGCCTTGACGCCATGAATCGCGACGCGTGAAGGGTAGGACTGCAGACCATTGGACAAGCCTGGCTGAAGCGCATTGGTCGTGCCGAGCCGCAGGGCACGGCGGCGGCTCCCCCAAACAGCGAGCTGATTCCATTAGGCCGCGTTCAAGGGCTTGCTAAACCGCGCGGTCCTCTGATGTGAGTCGGAGGACCGCGCTTTCATTCTGGAGCATGCCTGTCAGGCCATCAAAACCCGACT
>JBLNFG010000016.1:0-4318 GCA_050263495.1 Myxococcales bacterium
GGGTTCTTTCTAACGGAGCAGAATCGCTTCCTGTTGACGGACAAGGAAACCGGTGCTTTGACCGCACGCGGTAATAAGATCATCGAGCACACGCCCATGGGTCGCTTTGGCGACGCTGAAGATCTCGTCGGAGCCGTCCTATTTCTGCTCTCCCCTGCATCAGAATTCGTTACTGGGGTTGTCTTACCCATCGACGGGGGCTTTTCGGCGTACAGCGGCGTGTAGTTAACTGACACTTGCAGCAACCGGCATAACCACCATGACAAAGCAGAATTTTGGAATTGTTGGGTTGGGCGTCATGGGCGAAAATCTCGCCCTCAACATCGAGCGAAACGGGTTCTCCGTGGTCGGCTTCGATCTAGACGCGGGAAAAGTAAACAACTTTGCTGCGCGGACGGTGGGTAAGCGCGTCGTGGCCGCCAAGACCATGCAAGAGTTCCTCGCCAGCCTCGCGACGCCGCGCCGGGTGCTCATGATGGTACCCGCGGGTAAAGCCGTTGATGCAGTGATTGCCGAGCTTCGCCCGCATTTGGCGGCGGGTGATCTATTGATCGATGGCGGCAACACCTTGTTCCACGACACTGCTCGTCGGCTGGGCGAACTCCAGGGCACCGGTATCCTTTACGTTGGCACGGGGGTGAGTGGTGGCGAAGAGGGGGCGCTGCATGGACCGTCAATTATGCCGGGCGGAAATCCCGAGGCGTGGCCGTTGGTCCAGCCGGTATTCCAAGCAATCTCGGCCAAAGCCGAGGACGGCGAGCCATGCTGTGCCTGGATCGGCAGCGGGGGTGCCGGTCACTTCGTTAAGATGGTGCATAACGGGATCGAGTACGGCGACATGCAGATGATCTGCGAGGCCTACTGGCTGATGCAGGAGCTGCTTCAATGTTCCGCCGACGAGATGAGCCGCATCTTTGCCGAGTGGAACCGCGGCGAGCTCAGCAGCTACCTGATCTCAATCACCGCCGAGATCCTCGCAAAGAAAGATCCGGACACGGGGCGACCCATGGTCGAGGTGATCCTGGACACGGCAGAGCAGAAGGGCACCGGGAAGTGGACCAGCCAGGTCGCACTGGATCTGGGCGTCCCAGCCCCAACCATTGCCGACGCGGTGTTCGCTCGGACTTTGAGCGCCATCAAGACCGAGCGCGTAGCCGCGGCAAAGGTCCTAACTGGACCAAAACCCAACTTCGTTGGGGACAAGGGTGCGTTCATCGAACTCATTCGGCGAGCACTTTTTGCGTCCAAGATTTGCTCCTATGCCCAGGGCTTCCAACTGATGCGAACTGCCAACGAGCAGTACCGATGGGATCTCGCGTTTGGCTCAATTGCGTCGATTTGGCGCGCGGGGTGCATCATCCGGGCGCAATTCCTATCCAAGATCAAGGAAGCCTATAGTCGCGACCCGGCGCTCTCCAATTTGCTCCTGTATCCCTACTTTGCCAAAGTCATGACGGACTACCATGCTGACTGGCGTACGGTCGTCGCCGTTGCAGCGCAGAATGGAATTGCGGTTCCGGCATTCATGAGTTCGCTCTCGTACTACGACGGGTATCGTGCCGCGCGCTTGCCCGCCAATCTGTTGCAGGGGCAGCGCGACTACTTCGGGGCTCACACTTATCAACGGGTCGACCGCGAAGGTAAATTCCATACTCAGTGGACCGTCTAGTAAGCCTCCGTCTTGCCTGAGGGCACGACGGGTGAAACGAAAGCGCTGCAGGAGGACAAGTCGACCATGGATGCGATCGGACAAGGCTCGCTCGCGCGCAGGCTCACACCCAGCGACGTAAAGGCTATCTGCCTAGAAGCATTATCGCGACTCAACCTGGATCAGAAGCGCGTGTTGGTGCTCTTGCCGGACCACACGCGTCACGCTCCGGTCGATCTGTTCTTTCGAATTCTGAGTGACGCGCTGAAGGATCGCGTGGCGGCCCTCGACTACCTGATCGCAACGGGAACTCACGCCGCGATGGAGCCAGAGCGGATCTACCAGCACGTGGGAATATCTGCTTCGGAGCACAGACAACTCTATTCGAAGATCCATTTCTTCAACCATGCCCACCATGATCGCTCACAGCTCGTTTCGCTCGGAACCCTCCGGGCAACGGAGGTGGCTAGCCTCACGAATGGCTTGTTCGCACACGAGATCCCGATCACAATCAATCGTCTCGCGCTCGAGTACGATCACATTCTGATCGTCTCTCCGGTCGTACCGCACGAGTGCATGGGCTTCGCTGGTGGGAATAAGTACTTCTTCCCTGGGATCGCCGGGCTCGACGTGGTGGAAGCTTTTCACTGGCTCGCGGCCGTCATCACCAACCCAGTCGTCAACGGCGTCAAGGACACGCCGACGCGTCGCGTAATCGACCGAGTGGTCGAGTTCCTACCCACGCCTCGTACGTGCTTTGCCTTCGCAATCGACGACCGCCACGAACTTGCCTGTCTATTTGCGGGCTCTCCGGAAGCGGCGTGGTCAAGAGCCGCCGACTTCTCCGCGGAGCTTCACATCAAGTACTTGGATCGCCCCTACCGTCGCGTTCTCGGCCTGACTCCGCCGAATTACGAGGAACTCTGGGTGGCGGGCAAGGCCATGTACAAGCTCGAACCAATCGTCGCCGATGGCGGCGAACTCGTCATCCACGGTCCGCACGTGAAGGCCGTCTCCTTCATGCATGGCGAAGAGATCGCCCGCATTGGGTATCACACGCGAGATTACTTCACGAAGCAATGGGACCGCTTTGCACACGAGCCCAAACTCATTCTAGCGCACTCCACTAACGTAAAAGGCATTGGCGGATTCGAGCACGGTACAGAAATGCCGCGCATCCAAGTCACGCTCGCGACCGGAATTCCAGAGTCCGTGTGTCGTGAAATCAACCTTGGGTACCGAGACGTCAATTCCATCGACATCGCGCAGTGGGAGGCTGATCCCGATACCCTCGTGGTACATGAGGCGGGTCAGGTCCTCTATCGCTTGAGATAATGGATCCGGCACAACGCGCCGCGTCCGAAAAGGAGCAATGATTCGTCATGAGTAACGGCCTCGACATTCGACCCGTTGGTGGACTTGACCTCGTATCCGTCGGAGCTTTGGTACACAGGCTAGACCCTGGTAGCATTCCTTGGCGTAAGGCCAGCAGCTGTCAGATCCACGTCAGCGGAGGGGAGTTCAACGTTGCGGCGAACCTCGCCGATTGTTTTCGCCTGCAGACCGGGATCGTGACGGCGATGGTCGACTATCCCATCGGCGATCTGATCCACGAGCGAGTCCGCGCGATGGGAGTCACCCCCTTCTACAAGCGTTTCAAGCACAACGGTGTCAACGGACCCAATATGGCGACCGTGTACAGCGATCAGGGCTTCGGGGCACGGGCACCGGTAGTCTTCTACAATCGGTGCAACGAGGCGGGCGCTCAGTTGAAGCCCGGTGATTTCGATTGGGCGACAATCTTTAGGAACGGCGTCCGGTGGTTCCATAGTGGAGGCATTTTTGCTTCACTTTCCGAGACCACCGGGCAAGTGATCATCGAAGGGATGCAGGCGGCAAAAGCCGCAGGCGCAATCTGTAGCTTCGATCTGAACTTTCGCGAGAAGCTCTGGAACATTTGGGGGGGAGCGAGCAAAGCGGCTGAAGTAATCGGTCGCATCGTCGCGCATTGCGACGTGCTGATTGGCAATGAGGAGGATCTTCAGAAGGGCTTGGGAATTACCGGCCAAGACGTGGAGAAGAAAAGCAAGCTCGATCCGTCGGCGTTCTTTTCTATGATCGAGCAAGTCGTCAGAAAATTCCCGCACGTCAAGGCTGTCGCCACGACGTTGCGTGAAGTAAAATCCACCAACTGCCACAACTGGGGAGCCGTGGCTTGGATCGCAGGGAAGCAGTACGTTAGCCCCACGTGTGAACTCGATGTGTACGATCGCGTAGGGGGCGGAGATGGTTTCGCGAGTGGAATGATCTACGGCCTCCTCAACGCGTGCGAACCAGAGCAAGCAATTCGGTTGGGTTGGGCGCACGGGGCACTTCTGACGACAACCCCGGGTGACACCACCATGGTGACCTTGGAACAGGTTGAGGCGTTCGCAAAGGGCGGCTCCGCTAGAATCCAGCGCTAAGCGATGTCAAGGCGCGAGCGACCCGCGCCTACTTCGTTCTCGCTTGCCAACATGGGCCCGTTCTGAGGTCTGCCCCGCGTCGCTCACCGCCGCCGCGGTGGCTCGCGACGTGGCCGCGACGGTCGTGCTCGCGACGTGGCCGCGACGGTCGTGCTCGCGACGTGGCCGCGACGAATCGACCCAAAAATCAGAGGGGCACGAGGGT
>JBLNFG010000017.1:0-3296 GCA_050263495.1 Myxococcales bacterium
GGGCCGAGTATCCCCGCGCCCGGCAGTTCTTCGGCCAAGAAGCTGTCAATCTCCGCCTCTACGTCCGCCTGATTGCGCGCACCGCTCAGGCACGGGAACTCCTTGGCTCGAACCCGGACCGTGGCGCCCTCGTCGATTCGGAACGTGAGGTGATGATAGCGAGGATCCTGATCGTCTTGTCGTGCAGTGATGTGCACGTCCAAGAAGCCATAGCCGGTGTAGAAGCGCTTCAGCCGGTCGAGGAATCCGTCGACACTGCGGTCATCGTTGGTGTCAATCTCGAGCACGTCCCGCAATTGGTCGGCGTCAAAGGTCCTGTTGCCCACGAAGGCGATTCCGAATTTGGGTCCAGCCGCGACCTGCACTCTTGCTCGCATGCCGTGAGCGCGCGCCTCGACCGAGTGCGTTACCTTGGCTTGATACCAACCTTCGTGCTTCAGAGTCTCTGCGAGTTCGCGATCCGCTTCGACCAGTCGGGTCTCGTCGTAGCGCTCGCCTGTTTGCACGTCGTAAGCGCGGACTAGTCGCTTGAGCGCGGGGTCTTCCGAATCCGGAGCTAGCTCGAATCGGCGCTGCGTGATCGAGGCTGGCGCTCCCTTGTCGACGTGGAAGGACAGCGTGGCCTCGAGCGGATTATTGGTTGTCCCAAGCGTGAGCGTAACGTTGGCTTGGGGATAGCCGTGCTCGTGGTGGATCTTGCGGATTAGCTCGAGTTTCTCGTCAACGCCGCTGTCCGTGAGCTCATCGCCGATTTTCAGCGAAGCTGCGTCGTAGAGTTCTTCGTCCGTCAGTGCTGCGCCGTCGACGCTCATCTGGGCGATGACGCGTCTGAGTTCGACTTGAACGCGAACTGCGACCCCATCTGCATACGGTTCGGCCAAGATCGCCGCGCGGGCGACGTGACCTTGGTTCAACAAGTCTCGAACGGCACTCCGCAGGTGGGTCGCGTAAAAAGGGTCACCGACCTTGACCCACCGCAGTTCAAGGTGTTCGTGAAACCAACGCCGATGCACCTGGATCTCAAGCTGTCGAATCGGCTTGCCCCAGAATTGCGCATAGTCTTCGCTGGTCGGCCCGAGCGCCAACGGGTCGGTGTGCTCGCTCGCCTGTGCTTGCGTCGGACAAACCAATAAAAAAATGCCCAGAATGAGTGGCCCGAACGGGTATATCGGGCAAATGTTCTGGGCCAGGGTCATGTGCTGCCAGCCTTCTTACACCATGACGCACGAAAGTCGTCCAGAGGATTGGCTGCCTGGGGAACAGCCGCGCTAACCTCCGCCTCGATGCCAAAAGACAAGGCCCCAAGATTCTCCGTCCGTCGCCGTCTGGCGTGGGGGACTGGCATTCTCGGTGCCACGGCACTAGGGGCATGGGTTCTGGTGCATTCGACGAGTTGGGCAGGGCCACTATTCGCAAACACGTTGCGAAGCATCATCGGCACGGACAACGTCGCGCGACTCGAGGACTTTGTTTACGCCATCGACGATCGCGTCAAGCGCTTCCGTTTGCGCGGAGAAAAGCCCAAAGCGCATTGGATCGTACCTGAGCAAAAATCGAAGCCCGCCGTGGTTGCGACATCCGCTTCGGGGCCCAATTGGTTGCCCTTCGAACCGAAGGCGGTCGGTCCAGTTCACAAACGCTGGTTTGCCCCCGGCGACGGCGAGTGGGTAGCAGTGGAAGATCCGCGGCACCCTGACGCACCAACGACGATGTACAAGACCTTGGTACATCCCGACGCCAACCGGTCCTGGGGCGAGTTGTTCGTGGTCACCATCGACCTCGAGCAGGCCGATCTGCATGCAGTCGCGGGCACCCACGAACCCAAGGCAGAGCAGTCGGTGCCGAAGGACTTCACTCGACCCGGGCGAGTTCCACTTGCCGATCAAGAGGCCCTGCTCGGCGCATTCAACGGCGGGTTCATGGCGGAACACGGCCACTACGGCATGCGGGCACAGGGCATGACCTTGATTAAGCCCCGCGACCCTTCTTGCACAGTCGTGGGCTACGCAGACGGCACGGTCGAGATTGCAACCTGGAAGTCTCTTGCCCATGCCGCTGAGCGGATGATCTGGTTCCGCCAGACGCCAGCCTGCATGTACGAGAACGGTACGATGCACCTTGGCTTGCGCCACCCAGAGACGCGAAATTGGGGCGCTACCCTGGACGGCGACACCGTGATCCGTCGCTCGGCAATCGGCCTCGACGCAGCGCGAAGAGTGCTGTTCGTCGGCATTGGCAACAACATGACGGCACGTGCCTTGGCCGAAGGCATGCACCACGCCGGTGCAGTTGACGTTGCGCAACTCGACGTCAATTGGTCCTATCCAAAGTTTCTCATCTACGGCCTCGGCAAAGACGGCAAGCTCGAGGCGCGTGCGCTAATGGACGGCTTCGAATACGGGCCTGGCGAGTACGTCAGTAAGGGTAGCTTCCGCGACTTCTTCTATCTCACCCGACGCAAGTCGCCGCGCACCAGCCACCTTCCGGCCCAGTCCACGCTCCGTCCACCTGAAGCGACGACCTCCGCCTCGGTCGCGCCGGGTCCCAGTGCAACCCCGAGTTCGTCTCCGCCTGCTCCGGCCGCAACGGTCGAACCAGACGCTCCTAAGCGACTGGCGTCCCAGAACGAGCTTTCGAATTCGCCGAGATCTGGTGCGCAAAATCCTCCCGCGCAGAGCTCGACACCAGAGACCAAGAACTCAAATCCTCCGCGCGTCCCAGCCGGTTCTCGCGATGACACATCGAAGTCGCAGACGTCGACTCGCGGACGTTCCAGCTCACGACGTAGTGAGACGCAGCCGGAGACGAGCGTGCAGTAAGACGGGACCCAACGCGCGATCGGACCCCGCCTTAGTTGCGACGAGCTAACCAAAAAATCCGGAGAGCTACTGCGCTAGATCCCTGTATACCAGGCGGGTGAACTGTTCGGCGTTCAGAAAGAACTGCCCCCATTTCTCGTCCAGATCAACGAGCGGCTTCGCGGCGATGGCCGCTTCCTCGTCCAGTCCCTGATCGAGCAGCGCTTGGATGCGGTCGTTGACGAGTTCGAGCATTTCGACATACTCCTCCAGATCACGCCGATCTCCCGCGGGGCCATGTGAGGGCACGAGCAGCGTGTTACGGTTGGCGAGCGGGAGGATCAGCTTGCAGGCGCGGATCATCCCCTTGATGCTGCCGCCCCGATCTCGGTCGATGAACGGGAAACTGCCAGCAAAGTAGATATCCCCAAGGTAGATGACGTTGGACTTGAGGAAGAAGACGACCAAATCGGTATTGCTGTGTGCGTTCGGTGTTGT
>JBLNFG010000018.1:0-3559 GCA_050263495.1 Myxococcales bacterium
CTGTACGCGACTCTGAAGTCAAACTGAAGTCAAACTGAAGTCAAACCAACGTGCGGATTTCTACTGTTGACTCGAGTTGCGTGAGCGAGTCACGCGTTACGACTAGGTGCGACCGCGCGCGAGCACAAATCGCGATGAGTTGCTCGATTGCTCCTGTCGGCTCGAGTTGCGTGAGCGAGTCATGCGTTACGACTAGGTGCGACCGCGCGCGAGCACAAATCGCGACGAGTTGCTCGATGGCTCCCGTTGGCGCGCATCAATGCCACTTACTGCGGCTCGCTTGAGCTGGCATTGACTGGCACTTCGGGTGCCATCGTGACTGGCACTTCGGGTGCCATCGTGACTTTCACGTCGGCTTGGGTCCCGTCGACGGTCACCTTGCGCGTCTGATAGCCTGGAAGCCCGAGCTCGAACGAGCGCCGCTCTCCGGGTTGGAGCTCGACGCGCAATGGGGAGCGCCCTACGGGTTTGCCCTTGTAGTAGAAGCGAGCCTGCGCTGGCGAAGCTACGACCGTGACCACGACTAAATCGTTGGAGGAGGTTTTGGTTTGTGTCGTCGCGACAACATCGCGTTCCGGAGTCCGTTTGGCGTCGCTGCTGCGGGAGGTCACCGGCGCGAGGCCACGGGAAGCCACCGGCGCGGCGCTGTTCGATGGTGAGCGAGTGGACGATGGCTCGGAACTCGCTGGTACTGGTGCGCGGGTCGCCGGTTGGAGCTTTGCCCCGGTGTCGGGTCCGGAGCTCAGTGCGAACCACGCTCCAGCGATAACGAAGACACCGGCTCCGATCCAAACGTAACGATCGGCTCTCGTGGCGGAGGCGCGCTGCACTGCTGCGAATGCACGTGTGCTAGGGCTCGTCTTTTCGGCATGGCTGCCGACGCGACTGCTCGGGTGCGCGGCGGGATTGCTGCTGACAGCGGACTCACGATCATCGGGAGGGTTCGACTCTCTCTTCGCGATTCTCGGGGCCGACGAGTTTGCGACGGAAGCATCAATGGACGCATCCCGTGTCGACGAGTTTGCGACGGAAGCATCAATGGACGCATCCCGTGCCGGCGGCGCTGATCCTGCCGCGCCGGCGGGCGATGCACTGGCGGGCGATGCCGCCGAGAGTGACGCCTCTGCCGCGCCGGTAGGCGATACCGTCGCTTGAGACGAGCGAAGCGCGTCGGTTAGCTCCGCGGAATCGTTTGGCGGCGCAGGCGTCACGGGAGTCCGCGATGGCGCGGGACTCGTCGAATCGGCCTTGGACTGCGACTTTGAAGCGTTTCGGGCCGCTTCGAGCATCGCCTTGGGATTGAAGATCGTCGTTGCCTCGTCCGCATCCCAGTCATCCGCCTCGTGCGCCTGAGCTGGAGGTTCGATGGATTGAGGTTTGAACTTGGGTGCAGTTGAAGGCGTAGATGGCGTTGGCCCGCTCGGAACCGAGGGCCGCATCGGCGCTTTGGACTTCGGGCGATCAGTGAACCCGGCTCCCGCCGGTGGCGCGCCGCTTGGTGGACCGGAGAGCCCGATCAGGGTCTTCCGGGCAGAAGCCAGCTTGTCGACAGGTGGCAGCGTCGTTGCCTTCGGCGCTTCTACTTTCGTTGATCCACCAGTCGCTGTGCCGGAGGTGCCAGATACAGCTTTTCCCGAGGGATTGTCTTTCGAGCCGCGGTCGTCACTCATTGGCGTGCACGGGTTCTAGTAGCACGAGTGCCGACCGCAATGCGTTCAATGGCGGGGATTGTCACGTGCAACTCCGACGGCGTCGCATCGTCCGGCAAGTAAGTCCGTTGGTTACATAAGGCCGTGGCTCTACTACCCCTGGGTCAATGCCAAAGACGCTACTGGACTTCTGAGGCGAAGTCGCGCGCCCTTGCTCGCAATCGGCTGCTCCAGGCGTACACTGCCGCGCGGCTCAGACCCGTCTCGGCGCAGAGCGATGCGACGGATCCGTGTTCCAGTAGCAGCCGCTCGAAGCATCGAATTCCGAGCGGACTCAGCTGGCTCGAGAAAGATCGGTTGAGTCGCCGCAGCATCTCGTTCCACATGACGATCCGCTCAGGCCCGCTAGTACTGCTTGAGCTGCTGTCGGGTACGTGGTGAGAGCGCAACCCTTCGAGGTTCAGATGCGCGCGCCGCTGCCGAACGATGAGCCGCGTGGCCTGGCGCTCCGCGATCAGCCCAACGTAGTTTGGTAAGGAAAGGCCGCCATCTCTGTTCCATTTGCTCAGCGCGCGGGCCTCATTCGCGAGCAGCCGCACGCTCACCTCCTGCGTGAGGTCGTTTATCTCGTCGAGATTCGCGCCCAGGCGGACCAGTTGGCGGCGCACTCGGGCACGAATTACAGGCTGCAGGCTGCAAATGAGCTCGCGCTGATGGGTCGCGTTCGAATCCTTCGGGGCACACCGACGGGTGACCTTCTTCGATTGCATCGTTCACGCTCCGGTAGTTGGGATGGCGATCGAGTCGGACGCTCGACCGCTGAGCGCACGTGCACGCGCCGGGCCAACCAAAAAGAAGCGCAAAATAGCCCGAATTGGGGCGCATCCCTTGTGTTCAGAGCGGCCGTGAACACTCCGTGAACACTGGGGCTTCAGGCCGCGCGCCTCCCGCCCCGCGGGCCACCTTGGGTATTCCAAGAGCGTTGATCTCCCCTACCGCAGCGCAGGTGGAACTCTTTTGCGCCAACCTCGCCGACCCTCGACGCGCAAGCGGAGGGGAGGTTGGGTTCACCGTGCAGCCCCGTGAACCCGAGCTCCGCGCCACCGACGTGACTTAGGTACCGAGGTCTTCGCTGAACACGACCGTGGCTGTGCCAGCCGCAAGATCCACCGTCGCCGAGGGTTCGAGCAGCTTTCCTGCGCCCTCTACCGGTACACTGTAGGGCTCACAACTATTCGTTGCCATGCAGTCACAGTATGCCGGATCCAAACCCAAGGCACACTGGTACTCCGTGCTTCCAGTGACCGCGAGTCGGTACGTTCCAGGAACCGCTGGCACATGCTGAATGCAGTACGTGTTCTCGGACTCAGATTTCTGACACGCAAGCGGTAGCTCACGGGTGAGGGTGTGTCGACCATTCCAGGAAAGCTCGATCGAGGTCCCTGGTTGCATCAGACGCAGGGAAGAGCGTGCGCAGGAATTCACCATGCAGTAACCGAGTTCCATCAACTCGTCGCAGCTGCACACCCCGCCGCGATCGATCGAGAGTTCGTTGCCTTGTGCGTCATAGACGCGCAAGCCGTCATCTTCGAAGCATTGCGAGACACGGCTACCAACGTACACGGGCGTCGAGCGTTCGTTCTTGACCGTGATCTGGATCGTATGGGTGCTCGCTTGCTCACTATATGCGGCGCACTCGGTTGCAGGTGCACCAGCGCTGCCGCCCACGGTTGTCGCCGTACCGCCGCCAATCGCTGGCTCGGAGCTCCCGCCGACGGCAGTCGTGCCGCCAGCGGCAACCCCTCCGAACGACGGCACTGCAGTCGTGCCTCCCGCCGCTGTGCCGCCCACGCCCGGATCGGTACCCGTCGCACCAGCGCTGGTTTGGTGTGAGGCCACGAGGTGATCTT
>JBLNFG010000019.1:0-4865 GCA_050263495.1 Myxococcales bacterium
TTCTGCGCAGCACTCCCAGGGTGGTTCGTCTTCCCCGTTATCAAGGCATGGAACATTGAATCGAACGCGTATGCGACGTGCCCAAGCAATAGCGGGATCAACCCCACCAAGGCGGCACTAGCCGTGGCAATGGCAAAAGAGCTGGGTCGGTGGGATCCGGTGCACGACCTCACTTTTGGCGCGGGCACCGGGTGGTTGACGATCCTCAGTCAAACTGGCCTCGCGCGATGCAACAACGGCTGTCCGAATGTTAGAGCAATTCTCGGTCAGCAGAATTCTCAGGTAACCTCTGTGGTGGATCAGAGCGTCTTCAGCCCTGCATCATTGACCTCCGATCTGGGTGCGTCCTTCAATCGGCAAATCGGAGTGTTCAACAACCTGTGGATGAACGACCCTGCATCACTACCGCCTTCGCACAAGCTAACCATAGTGGGCGGCCCCACGAACTTGGGGTTGGGTGGCTGCGGACCGCACTACATACTCCAGGTAGATAACGCGGACGGCACTCCGCTAACGAGCAGACAGGCCTCCAACATGGCCAACGCGCTCTGTTTCTACGGCTACGGCAGTTGCGGCAGCAACCCATACATCGCGTTTGCCCAGACGACCACCGGATGCCCAAGCGGGCGGACCTGCATCGCCATCGATCCGACCGACGGAGACAACAGCACAACTTCCACCACCACTACCGGTAGCGCGCCGAGCTATCCGCTCAATCGAGTCTATGACCCTGCCAACAGTCTCCTAAACACGCAGTGCATCACGACGCGAGGCAGGCTTGGCACGCTGGTGTCAAAATGCGGGCTTATCCCGAGTACCTGCGGGTACCTCTACTGCGTTGCGAACTGAGTCACCGTCCAGCGGTCGTCACCGTCACTTGCACCGAGGTCAGTACCTAAGCCGTACTGGCCTCGGTCGTCTTTTTTTTCGGGAATGCTCCTCGGCAGTGCCTTCGAAGTTCGACGCGGACAGAGCCCAATCCCACTCTCAGCACCATGGTTCCGAACACGTCCGCCTCTGTAGGTGCATCAGAGCTGGGTTGTTTTGGTCTGTGCGTCGCGGAACAGCGCACATTGCGATTCCGAAGTGATGACATCTGATCGCAGGTCCGTTCCGGTGTCGCGGCATCTCTGGACACCGACCGTCGTGCTTGCTGAACTGAGCGATCTTGCCCGGGGCACCGGCATAGTTCGACGCTACTCGAAATTGGTTACCATCGCGATCCCTGGGCGCGCATCACACTTCGACGCCACGTCCCTAACACACGCTACCGAGTTATCTCCACCTAAACCGTACCGCTCGAGGCGACGTTTCCAAGACAATCGCAACGCCCCCTGAACACGAATCGCTTCAGCCGTCCACGTCGCGTGCTTGCACGTTGCTGGTGTGAATTTCCAATTCCTCAGTTGGTTCCGCGCCGGGTGATCGTGAACCAGGAACAATGTATCGGTGGAGAGTCTCGAGACTTGCGCTACACTAATCATCGTTGTTCACGGTGGGTTGCCAAGCGCACTCACGGGTCGGCACGAGCACGCGCGAATCAACGCTGATTCAGCCAAGTCAGCGCATAGCAGCAGGGCGAGTCGTTCTCCTCGCACATCGCGAAGCCTTACCTAAGGAGCGGTCAACGTGTCGCACGCTACCTTTTTGAACCGGGCACTCTCTTGCGCCGTGGCATTGTGGCCACTTACTTGTGCAGTACCTGACCTGGTCGTCTACGACAGCACATCCGGAGCCGAGAGTGTCGATGGTCTGCTGGTGCATTCTGTCCTTGATCCGGTGTCCATTCCGGAGCACGGAAGCGGACTGCTCGTGCCGGGTGTGGCAGCGGTATCCCCTGTACCGGAGTGCAACGCTTCGCTCGCGTCGGTGCTCGACAACAAAATGGCGCAGGTCAGTCCGCGAGAAGACGACTCCGAGGGTTGTCCGACCGGAATGCTGGAGGTGAGCGGCCTCTATTGCTCCAGCCTCCTACACCGCTGTGTCAAAGGTGGCAGAACCCATCTCGGCGAGGTGAGTGACGAGCCGGAGCCCTACTACTGCGAGGCCTTTCAAGTGGGGAGGGCGATCTGCCTAGGACGGGAAGAGAGAAAGCACTTCTGTATTGACGAATTTGAGTATCCCAACCAGAGGGGTGCACTTCCAACGGTGATGGTGAATTGGTACGAAGCACGGCAGCTGTGTCAGCGTCAGAACAAGCGTCTCTGTGGCGACGATGAATGGTCCCTCGCTTGTGAGGGACCAGAGCGACTCCCCTACCCTTACGGATGGGAGCGCGACAGCAGCGCGTGCAACATCGACAAGCGATGGATCAAACCGAACGACGAAATTCTCGCGAACAAGGATGCGCCGCCCGAGAAGATTGCGGCAGAAATCGAGCGACTCTCACAACGTGCCGCCTCGGGTGCGTTTCCGAGGTGCCGCTCCCCTTACGGGGTCATGGACATGGGCGGCAATGTCGATGAGTGGGCGACCAACGTAACCCTGCGCGGCAAGCCGTACCGGTCTACTTTCAAGGGCGGCCATTGGATGGAAGGGGCTCGCAACCGTTGCCGGCCAGTCACCGCCACACACGACGAAACAACGGCGTATTACGCCGAAGGTTTCCGTTGTTGTGCTGATCCCGCGTGAATACCCCAGTCGCAACCCAGTACCCCAAATCTGCTGAGACGAGAGTGGCAATCCACGAGGGGAATTGGGGGTTGATCGGACGCCGCTCACGAACCGCGACGCGCCTCACCAACCGCGACGCGCCTCACGACCGCGGACCGTGTTCGCGTCTGCGCAACATCGGAATCCAATCGAATAATCGTGATAGTGCGGCGCGTGATGCGTGGTGACATACTCGCAACCGCGACCGTGTTCCCCTCGAGAGCTGAAGTAGCCGCCCAGAAAAACGCCGTTGCCGCGTTTGCCCAAGTGTTGAGCGGCGCGTGACATCGCAATCTCATTGGCTAGCGTGCGACTCACGGGATCTGCTACCCACTCGTGCAGGTTTCCCACGAGGTCAAACACGCCGTACTGACCAACACACCCGGAATACTCACCGGTCTTGCCAAGAAAGCCAGGCGTCTGGTTTAAGCGGGGGTCGCTAAAAACGGCACGCATGTTGTACTTGGCAGCGCTACCGAAGAGTTTCGTGGGAAGGTGTGGCTTGCCGGTATTGCACCGCCCTGCGATTTCGAGTTCACCATAGGGATAGGACGTCCCCGTTGGACCCTTGCAGGCCTGTTGCCACTCCCGTGCGGTGCACAATCGCTTACCTGAGTTCTTGCAGGCCTGCTCCGCCTCGTGGCGATTGATGTAGGCTTGAGGCGCCTTTCCGGGTGCTGTCGCGGCTCGGTACTGCTGTCCAGGGTGAGGTCGTTCGTACGGTGGGTGGATGGTGGCCGGGCTTTCCGCGAGCACCAAATGCGCTTCATGGCGGTCAATGCAATAGGTCTTGAGGTGGGCCATGCCGAGCGGACAGGGAGCGTCCATCGCGCTTGGGGTATCAGTATCGCCGAGCTCCGCGCGATGGGTCGTTGTTGGATTGGCGTTGGCTTGCTTATCGGCGTCGGGCTTGGTGCATCCAATAGTGGAACCTCCTACCGTCGCCAGGCAGAGGATCGTTCTACACCACCGGTTCAGGGATCCACCGGACCGGTGGTGTTCGTTCACGCGGCGGGCGGGCCCGGGCAGTCGAGAAGCGCGTGACCTCGCGTTCCACGAGGAGTGGTCCGCAGAACGGGCGCATCTTCGGCCAGGTAGCAATCTCGACGCGCTCGAAGCGGCTAAGGAGGCACAAAGCAAACGCAACAGCACGAATGCAAGCTAGCGCTTACCGCGGAGAGCGGCTAGCGCCGATGACGCGTGCGTACCGCGGAGAGGGAGGGCGACACGCGCGTACCGCGAAGAGCGACCGGCGGCCGATGACGCGTGCTTGCAGCGATGAGCGGACAGCGACCGACGGCCGATGACGCGTGCTTGCGGCGAAGAGGGCTGCTTGTCGATGCTCAGGGCGGGCGCACCATCCCACATGTCGGTTTGTCCCTGCGGTCGTAGGTTTTGTTCCCGACTTTGTCGGAGCATTCTCGGGTTGCTGAGTAAGATTGGGCTGCCCATTGCCGGTCGTCTCAGGTTTCTTCAGCACCCATGAACGACCCGGAGCGCCGACAACTGGCCATCTCCTGCTTCTTTGAGGAGGTGCCCGATCCTCGCGTGGAGCGTACTCGGCGCCATTCTTTGATGGACGTCCTGGTAATCGCGCTGCTCACTATGAGCTGCGTTGGCGAGGGGTGGGAGGACATGCAGGAGTTTGGGCAGGCCAAGGAGAGCTGGCTGAAGACGTTTCTTGAGTTAACCAATGGGATTCCTTCCGCTGACACGTTTCGACGAGTTCTCAGCGCTTTGGACCCCGCAGCCTTCAATGCTTGCTTCATCGCTTGGGTTCAAGAGTTGTCCCAGGGAACTCAAGGTAAGCTCGTAGCCGTCGACGGCAAGACGGTGCGCCACTCATTCGATCGGGCAACCGGGAAGAAGGCATTACATCTCGTCAGCGCCTGGGTTGCGGAGAACCGTTTGACGCTGGGCCAGCTAGCAACGGAGGAGAAATCGAACGAGATCACGGCCATTCCGAAGCTACTGGAGATGCTGGATGTTCGAGGAGCAACGGTGACAGTTGACGCCATGGGATGTCAGCGGGAGATCGCTAAGCGATTAGTCGAACTTGGAGCGGATTACGTCATGGGCCTGAAGGGCAATCAAGGCACCGCGCGGAAGGAAGTGGAGAGCTTCTTCAGTGATGCGGGGACTCCAGAAGCGAGCCCCGAGCGGTTTCGAAGAGATTGCGCGCACTACCCGCGCGCCGACCGAAGCCCTCAGCG
>JBLNFG010000020.1:0-2529 GCA_050263495.1 Myxococcales bacterium
CGTCGAAGTTCCAACGAATTCCGAGCGCGTCAGGTTCTATATGAATCGCCTCGATGTCTCCAATCCGAGCGCGCCACTGTTGGACCCGCCAGTGAACACGCCAGGAGCGGTGGTGACGTTCGATGAAATGAGCGGGCGCGCCGTTACTCTGGATTATCTCGAAGCGTACGGGGGTCCTGTGGTGCGACTCGTCGACACGGGGCCTGCCAGCCTCGACAGCGCCATCATCCTAGGCTCTACCGCCTTGGAGGCGAATCAAGACGTGTTTTCGGTTGTACAGGGTGACAATCGGGTGTTTGCAGCCGTACAAATGCCTGTCCGCACGTGGTTAGCCGATACGGACTGTCTACACAACCCCGACTGCGTAATCCCACCTACGGAACAGCCTCTGATCGTGCTTGGAGGCTTCCGAACCGGGCGCTTCGAAACGGGCCGACTCACGCTCAGCCCGGCCTTGTTGATTGCCGGTGGTCGCTCGGCGATGGTCTCGGTAGGATCGCAATTGCTGGTCGTTGACGCGGCCGACGTAAGCGCGCCGCGCATCGTCGACCAATTCGACGTTCCATCAGCGCCTCAACTACTGGAGTCCGTTCACGGGGTGGCCATTGCTTTGAGCCGTTACGGCGGGGTTCAGGTATTTCCGTTACCGAAGTGAATCGGATCCTTCCACGCGACGAGGGCGCGCGACGGAACACGTCCGTTCACGAACGCACCGCGTCGACGGCGCGCGACGGAGCCCGTCCGTTCACGAACGCACCGCGTCGACGGCGCGCGACGAAACACGGTCGTTTACCAGCGTCCCGCGTGGAGGCGGCGCGACGGCAGAAGCGTCGAGCACGGTGGTGTGGAGGCGGCGTGATTGCGCCGGACTAACCAAAACAAACAAAAACTTGACCTCTTCGCGAGAACTCACGTCACACGTAGGGGTGCGGTGCCGCATCGCCGATGAGTCCGCGCGTTCATCTGCGGGTAGGGCAACGGCGAACGCCCGTCTTAGTGGCCGATAGGTGCGAAAAGCACGTGGAAATCGCGGTTGGCGCATTTTGTGGGAACGGGAAGGCACTTACGGCAGTGTTGTGAGCGAGGTCCTCAAGAGGAGACCGCAACGTGAAGTGCCATTGGGAACAAGGTGAGGGGGAGCGCAGGTTTGCCGTAGCCATGGGGCGTTTCGAGCAGGGAGGCGCCCATGTCCTGCACTCTTGAAGGGAAGACGCTGTTTGGCGCGGCGAGTGGCTGCAAGGAAGATTTGCGGCAGCTGCTCGAGTTCGTGCATGGAACTGTGGCGAGCGTGCTTGGTCCGCATGCGCCAGACGTGAAGGACGCCACCCAGGAGGCGATGCTGAGGGTGCTCAGGGCCGTGAACAACGGTCGGTTTAGCCTCGATGGTGGCAGCGCCAAGGCGTTCGTTCACGTCATTGCCGTGCGTATCGCTATCGACCAACGCAAGAAGCGTTCTGAAACCTGGCGTCCAGATTCGGGACCCATCGGACTGAGCGAAATTGCCAACCCGAGCGATGTCGATCCGGTCGAGATGTTGCAGGAGCACCGGCAACGCAGTCTGGTCCCGCGTCTGCTCGAAGGATTGGACGAACTCGACCGGGCAGTCGTGATCCTCAGCTGTGATGGACTCTCGACTCAGGAGATTGCAAAGGAGTTGGCTCTGGTGGAGACCACCGTGCGCACCAAGATCCATCGGGTAAAGAAGAAGCTGCGATCGCGCGCCCACGGCGTACTTTCAACGGAGAAGACGTGACTATGATGCGGAGGGGAGGCCTATCATGAGCGAACGAATCGAAGCGAGCCTCTTGGACTCCCGTAGCAGCGCACAGGACTCGATGAACGGGCCCGCCTTTGCCGAACCCCGAGTTGATTCGAGCTCAACAGAGCTGGAGTCAGAGGTCGGAACCCTAGACGACTTCTGCTCGACGTTAACTGTGCCCGCGGAGCTCGAGGCTGTGTTCATCGATCCCTCGCCTCAGGTAGGAAACACCGACGCGGATGGACTACGGCCCCTAGAGCTCGGACGCCTACCAACTAGTGAGCCAAGGTTACCGCTGAATCAGGTCACTCCGAGCGCGCGGGTGGGGCGTTTCGAAATCATTCGCGAGTTGGGCGGCGGCGGAATGGGTACGGTGTACCTTGCTCGCGATTGCCAATTAGGGCGACGAGTTGCGATCAAGTTCTTGCGAACCACGCGCGCAAGCGTCGTTCGTCGCTTCGCAACCGAAGGCGCGGCGACCGCTCGGTGTACGCACGAGAACATCGTCGTTCTGCACGAAGTGGGCGAAATCGACGGTCGACCCTATATCGTGTTCGAATACCTTCAAGGGCAGACGATTGCGGACTTGATACGTACCGCCGCGCCGATGACGGCTACGCGCGCGGTCGATCTGATCGTGCCCGTGGTTCGCGCGCTTGTCTGCGCTCACGATCATGGGATTGTCCACCGTGATCTCAAGCCCGGAAACATTCTCCTTACCAGTACCGGTACCGTCAAAGTGCTGGATTTTGGCATCGCGAAGTTGCTGG
>JBLNFG010000021.1:0-5016 GCA_050263495.1 Myxococcales bacterium
GAGGTGAAACTACCGCTATAGCGGGGATCGGTGGATAGATCACCGGCGTCGAAAGAATCACCACCGAGCGCGTGGTACGACGCGCTCGACTTCAATTGCTCGTCTTGGAGATAGACCTCCCTGACGCGGCCGAAGGCGTCATAAACCTGGCGCTTGGTGTTCGTGGTGAGAGTCTTGCTGACGTCGAAGGGGATCGCCGTGCCGGGGTGAAAGTCGGGCTCGTGCGACAAGTACGGCATGCCCTTGGCGTTGTACTGCGCATCACCGCTCAGCACGTATTTGCCGCCGTCACCTGCACTCGGATCGGCCTCACTCAAGGCATAAATCGTCCGCCCTAGCCCATCCACATAGGCGACGTCTTCCACGTATCCAACGCTGCCGCTCGAGTCCTCGTCTATGGTCTGCGTGCGCAGCACCGAGTAAGGTTGCGTATCAGGATCGGTGGTCGGGAAGTACTCGTACAGCTTGCGTGCCCGCGTATCAAGCGTGGTCGGTGCGTCCACGCTTGGGCCAAACTCAGCAACGACCCGACCAAACCCATCGTACTCTACCTGCGAGGGCTGGTTGCGTGGGCTCGTGACCGAAAGCGGTAGTCCTAGACCGCGCTAGTACGTCGCGGTGGTCGTGAACATTCGATCGCCGCAACCGTCGAAGCTCGCATCGCCCGCAAAGGAATTGTCGGTGACGACAAACTCCGCATAGATCGGATCGACCTCAATCGCGTGGCAGGCACCCAGCGGCCCTTGCACGAATGCCGGATTGCCGAGTCCGTCATAGGTCGTTTCACTCAAGGTCACCAAGGCTTCACTCGTCTGGCCTGCGGATGCATGCGGTGCGGGGACTTTGGTGGTGCGCTCCAATCCAAGGGTGCCGTTGAGCCAGGCGTGGGTCTCGACGACCTCGCCGTTTGCATTATACGTATTGCCCCGATGGTGACGCGGCGCCGGATGCGCGCTGCCGGTGATATAAGACTCGGTTTCGCGCCAAAGCCAACCGGAAAGATCACCCGCGGGCCGCTCGAACTTGCTAGTCGTCGTGATCGTCTCGTCTGCACCAGCTGGGCAGCCCGAGATGCAACCGTTCTTCACGCTGGTCGTCACGTTGCCATATTCGTTCTGCATCGTGAAGCTGCGCATCTGGGCTGTGCCGGACTTCGCCCGAATCGTGAGCTGACGTTTCCCTGCACGCTGCACGTCACCAGCATTGACGGAGTAATCCAGCAAATCGATCGTGTGCTCGTCGCGATCGAAGCTCGCGGTGTCGTAGGCAAAGACGTTCACCGTCGAGGTCGGCCGCGCGAGCACTCGCCGCCCGTCGAGCCCCTGGTACAAGTCTTCGATCGACACGGACGTATGACGCGTGAATCGAGTCACGCCCGTTTCGTCCATCTCCTCTTCGATTACGGGTAGACCCTTGACCGCCTCACGCCATGACTCATCTGTCTCGGAAGAGGCTGAGGCTGTCTCAGTAGTCACCGTCGCAGAGTCAGTGGCAGGCGCGGCGCTGTTCTGATCGTCACTCGGATGCCCAAGAAGGAACTCGGAACGCTTCAGCAGCGTGGGGCTGTTCGCGTCGCCAATGGCGCGCACCACTGCTTCGCGAAAGCCGCGAAAGTCGCGACTCCTACCGTCGAAGATCGGATCCCGATACCGGTATTCGGTCACGATCGCGCCGCCGGAGCGCTTCACGCGATCCAGATGGTCTCGCACCGTAGAACGGACCACGACGGGGACGACCGTCGGCATCACGCTGGTCCAAGACTTCCCTGCCTTCGCGGCATCCAGCATCAACTGGGTCGAGGTGCGGTATTCGAGTTCCGTCGTTGCCCCAAGACCGTTGTGCACGCGCTTCAAGAGCAGCGGCTGCACCCCACCCGTCAAGTCGACGTACTGGTAGTTGCGCGCCTCGCCCCACAGGATATCGGGCGTACCCGAGCCGTTGATATCCGTCAGCGCCACGCGACGGGTGCCATTCGGATGCACCGGCGTGTCCGAAAGTACGCCCCGCGAGGTGAATCCTAGCCCGTTCTCATTGAGGTACACGTCGACCGCGTTGGCACGCACCTTGATGAAGTCGGTCAAGCCGTCGCCATTGACGTCGCTGGTGAAGAATTCGCTCGACTCAAGCGAATTGAGCTGCGGCGCGTTCTGCATCGTGATCGCGCGCTCACTACCAAAACTGCCAGCGAGGCAATCACCGCGGTTCCCGGTGCCCCATGTGCCGTTGCCACGACCGGGCCAATAGAGCACCTGCCCGTTGCGGATCCGCACGATGTCCGGTAAGCCGTCGCCGTTCATATCGGCAACGTGAACGTCCTTGTCGCCCAACCGCACGGGCGTAGCACTCCAGGGAACGCAGGAGCGGATCGGTTCGGTCGAGATCTTGGCTTCGGCGGCTGAGAGCCATTCAGCGTTTCCGAATTGGTTTTGTCCGTCGCGATAACGTCCCAGTGCAAAGAACGTCTGCATCTCGGTGGATGAGGCGTACACCACGTCAACCAGGCCGTCCCCGTTGACGTCCATCACCGCTGTGTGATCGGCGTTCTTGGTCCAGTCGATCTTGACGTCTTGACCGGCAGGCGCATTGACGGACTTTGCGGCCCAACGCCAACCGCCGTCATACTTGGGTGAAAACACCGTGTAGGAACGGAAGTCTGGCATATGGACGAGATTCACCTGACCATCCGCGTCCAAGTCGAGTACGGAAACGTGTCGGTTGCTGAGCTTCAAGATCCCCGCATCGACGCCGTGGGTCTCGACGACCTGCATCGACTGCGGCGCCGCAAAACCAAGCGCCTCAGCTCCTTCGTTCAGGAACAACCCGTGCGCCCCTTTGTAGAGCGCCGCGGAGGTCACCACGACGTCGGGCAGTGAATCACCGTTGATGTCCATCATCCCCGTTTCCATCTGCCCAAGAGAATGGGGAGGACTGTTCGGGATCGACTTCAACGCGGTGGCAAAGGGTTCGTAGCTGAGGCCCGCTGAGTCAGTGATCGCAGGCAGCTCACTGTTGACGCGCTGATACTCGAACTTCAGCGCGGGCAGGGTTGGACAAGACGTCTCGATCAGTGATCCGTCCGAAGACTCTTGCACCGGCGTGGCACACCGCCCCTCCTGTTGAAAGCTGACCAGCAGCGAGGCGTGAGTAAACCAATCGTAGCCAAAGTGGTATCGACGCAGGAGCTGTCTTGGCGCGGAGCTCGACTCGAACGGTTTCGAGGTGACGTCGATGCGCGCCAGGCGAAGCCGGTGATCCATGCGCCATCCCGCACGGAAACTCACCAACTTGTCCGGCCGTTCCTCGTAGTTCAGCCGCGTGTGATGCGCGTACTGGTACAGATCGGTGGTCCCCGGATCGGCGGCAGGCGTCGTGTCGTAGATGTCCGACAGATAAACGACAATCCCATCCTTCATGTACCGATACACGACGACGTTGAACGGCATGGCATTGCCCGCCTGCTGCACGGCGCCGTGGGTGTCGTACTGCCGCACGATGTGCCAACGCACAATCTCCGTGGAGTTGTCGGGATTGCTTTCGAGCGCCTGAGCGTAACCGCTCCCGTCGAGCGGCACACCGAATTCCAGGCTGGTTCCGTCCTTTGCCTGCACGCGCCAGGTCCTGTGATCATACGACCAGAAGAAGCGCAGATAACTCGATTCGATCTGCATCCTGAAGTACTGCCAGCCGTCGGCCCAGGCAGGCATCACCTCGGTCGGATGGGCGCCGGTACAGGTTGCTCCCGTGACCACGCAGATCGGAACCAGCTCCGCACCACCAAAGGTGAATCGATCTTGGTTAGCGTGCCACGTCGCGCGATCGTCGTACTTCGGCATCCCATGATCGGTCTTGCGCGAAATCGCCGACGCCCCGACATTCCAACCGATGCCAGCAATCCCGGGACCTCCCGATGAGCTGTAGCTGAGCAATAGGTTCGGTTGCACCGCACCGCGGGCCTTCGGCAGCCCAATCGGCACACTGTAGGTGGCGAGCCCGGTCGACAATTGGGCAGAGAAACTCTCACCCATACCGAGCGGCGTCCCTGCACCGCTCGGTAGTGCGATCGATTGGGCACTCACTCCGTTAGAATCGCCTGCAGCGGGGAGAGTCACACCGCCACTCGCAGCGCTATTCTGATCTTCGACACTGTTTGGCGTTCCCGACTCAGTACTGTCGGACTGCGCTGTTGAGACGAACAGCGACTCGAATGCCTGTGTGCTCGCGTCCGTCGCAACGCCCGTCGCCGTTGCACCGGTGGGCATCGCCTGCCCCGATACCGACGCGGGCAGGAGCAACGCGCTCACACCAACGATCCTCGACAGACTACGCCGTAACCTCGACGCAACGTGACCTTTACGGAGCAGATTCATCGCATCCTCAACTCGGATTCGGAAACACCACCACTCTCAAAACTCGGACTTGTCTCCCGGCCCACCCCACAACCCATCTGTTCCGCAGTCCGACGAACGGCTGGGGTGACAAGAGTGTCGCGCTAGGCCGGGAGTTTGCTATTCGGTTTCGGGCCGGCAGAGCGTGTCCTATTCGGTTTCACGAATCTCGCTGGAGTAGGCGAGAGAACACGCCCGATTCAACCCGAACCCATGCCTCTCAGTTGTTCAAGAACGAGACGTTGTCGATATCGAAGTTGTAGTTCTGCGCCTTCGCGAGGAACTGGATCTTCTTGAGATGAGCCTTGTTGAAGGGCTTTGCGGCTCCCCCGTTCTGTGTCAGCGTCGGCCATCGCAAGTCGAAGTGTGTCCAGTTGATACTGCTCAGTACAACGAACGCTCCGTGGCAGTCGCTATCCGTCACGTCCGAAGTACAAATCTCAGCTCGAATCTCGCCGCTGCCTTTGGCGTCAAAGCCTATCCCGGTATATGCGCTCGCGTCGTAGTTTGCGCAGACCGTTTCGACGCCGTTGAGAGAGCTGCTCGAGAAGGTGAATCCAATGCCTCCTCCGGACCAGTCGCTCTGGGTACAGCCGGTACCTTGCGCGTGCCCACAGTAGCCGCTGTTGCT
>JBLNFG010000022.1:0-3224 GCA_050263495.1 Myxococcales bacterium
CTCCTTGGTCGGTGTGCTTGTGGCACAAGAATCAGAATGACATGCAGATTGGCACCAAGTCCGATGAAGTTGGCTGGGAAGCCTACAAGGAGTGCATGCGCGAAGGTGCCGTCATCATTACCGGTCATGAGCATTCGTACTCTCGCACCCTAGCGCTCACGGACGTTGGTAACGCGGCTGGTGGTCACGGTAAGGTGGGCAGCTACGACACTCTCGACCTTGCCGCAGGCAAGACGCTCGTCTTCGTCTCGGGCCTCGGAGGCAAATCCGTGCGCGACTACGACGCAGCCAGTCACAGTGACGACACC
Source organism: Myxococcales bacterium (assembly GCA_050263495.1). Classification (GTDB taxonomy): domain Bacteria; phylum Myxococcota_A; class Polyangia; order Polyangiales; family Polyangiaceae; genus FEN-1139. The sequence goes on from JBLNFG010000022.1 coordinate 309, forward strand.
TGGTGGGCCGCGCAATATGCCGCAAATCGTTGGATGAAATCCGGGGTTGTGCAAAATGGAACGGGTGCACTTGGCGCGCTGTTCATCCGGTTTCACGTCGATGGTGATCCCAAACTGGCGCGCGGTTACTTCAAGGACGTCAATGGCCGCATCGCCGACGAATTTACGATCCGCCTGCCCTGACGAGGTTCAACGCCAACAATAGTGCCGCTCGCCAGAAGATGCCGGAAGTTGACGACGTCGGCGAGCGGCAGTGGGGGCCCGCGTAGCGGGCCAGGGGTTTGGGCCCTGTTGAGAGCACAGCAAAGACGGTCGTCCACATTCAGTTCCCAACAGTGGTCATTCGTTCTCGGGGAAGGAGCGGTGCGGTGGCTCAGGCGTTTCCCGTCCCGCCACCGGCCGCCCCCGCGCTCAGCACTCAGGTTCGGTTCCCACGATTATGATAGGTGCTGTGGATGGAGCGACGCCCCGCCCCAGCGGTACCCGCGCGAGATTACCGTGGGAATTTCCTTGGGTTCTCGACGAGTGGCGCTCAGGCAGCGGTGCTCACGGAGCCGCGCGAAGGGACCATTGCATCTCGATTGTCCTTGAATCGTGACCGCTGGCCCGTATGAGCAACACACGTCGTGATGTTGCCAGATCTCTCAGACAACGATGCCCAAGAGCCGGGTTCCGAGATGCGCGCTGCGAACCACTCGGACCAACTGACGGACCATTTCTCCGAAGGGCAACGGTGGGTTCTAGACGCTCTTCCGGTTGCCATAGCCATCATCGAGAACCATGGCGTCTTTTGGGCCAACTCCATGTTCCTGGAGATGTTCGGCTATCGACGCGAAGAGGTCCTAGGCCTATCCACGTCCGCATACTTTGCCAATCGCGCCGAGTACGAGCGGGCCATCAACGACGCCGCTGCGGTGATTGCTGAGGGGCGCGTCTTTAGCGTCGAAGTCTTGATGCGGCGCAAGAACGGCGAGGCCTTCTGGGGCAACGCCACGGCCCGTGCCGTTCAGCTTGGACAGCCGAACGCCGGCGTGCTTTGGACTGCTATTGACGTCACCCAACGTCGCCAAACCGAGGAGGAGCTACGTTGGAGCGAAGCGCGGCTCGATGCGGCGCAACGCGATGCTCGCGTCGGGAGTTGGGGGCTCGGGAGTGATTTCGAACCTGTCTATTGGTCGAAGCAGATGTTCGCGATGTTCGGCTTTGATCCTCGATCGGGGATCCCCCCGCACGATGTGTTCCTGGAATTAATGCATCCTGAAGATCGAGAGCTCGTCCTCAAGACCCATCGAGAAGCACTCGAATCGCGTTCGCCGCGCCGGGTCACTTACCGTATTGGCTCGGAACAAGATTCGATTCGCTACTACGAGACGACCATCGTTCCCGAATTGGACGACCAGGGTAATCTGCTGCGAACGACCGGAACCACCCAAGACATCACCGAACTGAAGCGGAGCGAGCTGGCACTGCTCGACAGCGAACGTCGACTGCAGAGTCTGATCCAGAATTCTAACGATATCTTCGTCGTTATCGGCGCAGATGGAAGTTACAAGTCGTTGCGAGGCCCCGTCCGCGCGATGCTCGGCTATGATCCGGACGAACTCGCGGGCGAGGCATTTCGGGAGCGCATCCACCCGGATGACGCAGAAATCACGCTAAACGCACTGAGCGAGGCGATGGCGCACCCTGGGCTTACCTACCGCGCGGAGTATCGGTGTCGCCATAAGCAAGGTCATTGGTTGCCCATGGAAGCCGTGGGGACCAGCTGGTTGCACGACCCCAGCTTGGCCGGCATCGTGCTCAATTTGCGCGACATTTCGGAACGCAAGGCGGCTGAGGAAGAGCGCGGGAGATTGCAGGAGCAGCTGCAGCAAGCGATCAAGATGGAGGCAATCGGCAGGCTTGCGGGTGGAGTTGCGCACGATTTTAACAACCTCTTGACCGTGATCGGCGGCAACGTAGAGCTTGCGCTTTCCGAGCTTAACCCGGCGGACCCGCTTGCTCGGCATCTGGCTGACGTGCGGGACGCAACGAACAGCGCAGCGTCCCTGACCCGTCAACTGCTCGCCTTTTCCCGTCGACAGCTCTTCGAAACCAAAGTCGTCAATCTGAATGATCTCGTGACCGATCTTCACAAGATGCTGGGTCGCCTGATTGGGGAAGACATCGCGCTCGAGATTAGGCTCGCGACTGGTCTCGGTGCCGTGCGGATCGATCCGGGTCAATTCGATCAGGTTCTGGTCAACCTCGCCGTAAACGCGCGCGATGCGATGCCCAAAGGCGGACGCCTCGTGGTCGAGACGGCCAACGTCGTTCTTGACGCCGCCTACTGCCGTGGTCGCGAACTGCGACCAGGGCAGTTCATTCAGCTCAGTGTGAGTGACAACGGGATCGGGATGACACCCGAGGTCATGGGTCGCATCTTTGAGCCGTTCTTTACTACCAAGCCCTTGGGTGCAGGGACGGGGCTCGGCCTTTCGGTGATCTTCGGCGTGGTAAAGCAAGCAGGTGGCGCCATTGAGACATACTCTGAGCCAGGCCACGGAACCACGTTCAAGATTTACCTCCCGAGGGTCGATGAACCGGCGCAGCGATTGGAGAAGGCTCGACTGCGAACCGAATCGATGCGCGGAACGGAAACCATCTTGCTGGTTGAAGACAACGAGAGTGTGCGCGAGCTCACCACCAAGATCTTGAAGCGACTCGGTTACAACCTGATCGTGACCGACAACGGCAGGAACGCATTGGGGGTTGTCTGTTCGAGCCACCCAAAGCTAGATCTGCTATTCACGGATCTAGTCCTCAATCAAGCACACTCTTTTGTGCCGGCTGGGAATTAAACAGAAAACCCCGGTGTTTCTGGAGTTGCAAAAGACCAACCAGAGACCCCGGGAGAACTTTCAGGTGAAGGAAAAG
>JBLNFG010000023.1:0-3352 GCA_050263495.1 Myxococcales bacterium
GCTTCGGCGTTTTTGGCGACCGCCACTTGAGACTCGGGCCCCCTCGCACCCGCTGCACGAGCTTCGGCAGCTGCGAGGCGACTCTCCGCCGCAGTCACGGCGTCACGCGCGGTATCGACCACTTGCGCCGATACGGAATCCGAGCGCGCCAACTGTTCGGTACGCTGAAACTCGCGGCGAGCCTGGTCAACGGCAACGCGTGCTTCGTCGACGCTGGCCCCGGCAATCTGATTCGTGATGCGCTTCACCTGGCCCATCTGCGCAGCGCTGAGCAGAACCCCGGCACGTGCCTGGGCTACCGCAGCGCGCTGCTCCATGTCGGTAAGTTCAAGTAAAGGCTGACCCGCCGTTACGTGAGACCCCGCGTCGACGTGAACCGCCTTGACGGTGCCCAACGTGACTACGCCGAGCCGCGCCGTGCCAGGGGTAATCACGCGCCCCGTGAGCACCAACCTTTGTTTGAGCGGGCCGCGATGCGCTTGGACGCAATGGACTGACGCTCCGGACACGGCGCGCCTCGCGCCGAATGCCATCCCCACTAAGACCCCGAGCAACAGAACCCACTTACCTGCCCGAACCAGACGCGTTGGACGCGCAGTGGTACTCATGAGCACAACCTTGACAGTACGACTTTATTCATGCACGGCCCTACAAGTCACGCGCATCTTGCTGCGCGCATTCCGCTCTGGCAAGAGCAAGCTTGAGCCCGGACCATGAAAGCCCGTTGTCGTGCGTGCGCCTTCGTGGCGGCACAAGGCAGCAGCAACTGCGCGTTGCCCCGCTCGGGAACTGGGGTTACCCTCGCGCCATGCTCGTAGCTCCTAATCTATTGGATGATCTGATCCGGCACGCCCTCGAGGAAGATTTGCTCGGCGGGGATTTGACGACGGAGGCGACCGTCGAACCTGACGCCATGGCCGTGGGGCATGCTCTCGCTCGGTCGGAGCTGGTCGTTTGCGGCGCGGATGTATTCACCCGCGTGTTTTGGTTACTCGACGGCGGGCTGCGCGTCATCACCCTCGTTCCGGACGGCACTCGAGTTTCGGCGGGGACCGAACTCTGGCGCGTTGAAGGTTCAGCCCGCAGCATTCTGATCGGCGAGCGCACTGCGTTGAACTTCGTTCAACGCATGAGTGGAGTCGCAACCCAAGCCAGAAGGTATGTCGACGCACTGCCTCCCAACTGCAAGACGCGGGTCACCGACACCCGCAAGACCACACCGGGGCTGCGCGCTCTCGAGCGTTACGCAGTGCGCACAGGTGGCGCCTACAATCATCGCGATTCACTTGGTTCGGCGGTGCTGATCAAAGACAATCACATCGAAGCCGCCGGCGGCATCAGCACGGCAATTGAAAGGGCGCGCCAACGCGCACCGCACACGTGTCGGATCGAGGTGGAAGTCGAAACCTTGGAGGGACTAGACGAAGCATTGCGCGCCCACGCAGACATCGTCATGCTCGACAATTTCGAGCCGGATCAGCTCCGTACGGCAATTGAGCGCTGTCGCGGGCAGGCAATGGTGGAGGTCTCCGGCAAGATCACCCTTGCACGAATTGCGGAGCTCGGCGCTCTGGGAGTTGACATCGTGAGTTCGGGAGCTCTAACGCACTCGGTCATGGCCGCCGACATCGCACTCGACATCGAGCGTCTGGGTGCATAGCTTCAACGTCGTGCAAACATCGACGTGCGGCGGGCTTCTCCCGAGAATCACGAGCTGGCAGAACTTACGATGACTATCCGACTGAGCCCATTCGACCCGACTCGCTTTTCGCTACTGGTCCAGGAGCGTCAACTCCACCTAGGCGTGCCTTGCCATTACGTACCAGTCACAGGCTCTACTAATGTGGACCTAATGTCTGCGGCGCGTGGCAATGCCCCGGCCGGGGCGCTCCACGTCGCCGATCTGCAGACCCAGGGCCGCGGGCGACACGGCAATCGTTGGGCCTCCCCGCGACCGGCGGAGAACCTGCTGTTCTCCGTGCTCCTGCGCAGCAAGATGCCGCTCCAGACGGCAAGTTGTTTCACCCTCGCGGTGGGCCTCGCGGTGCGTGACGCGGTGCAGCCGTATCTGGCGCAGCCCGTAGGAATCAAGTGGACCAACGACGTATACGTTGCCGGCCGCAAGCTGGCGGGCATCCTCGTCGAAAGCCAGTTGCGCGATCAGGAACTCTCTGCCTTGGTCGTAGGTATCGGGTTGAATGTCCACATGACAGAGTTGCCCGAGGAAATTGCGAACATTGCCACATCCATGCGACTACTTGGGGCGCGCTGCTTGGATCGCGAATTGCTGTTAACGGAATTGCTCGCGGCCCTCGAGCGGCGACTGCTCGCATATGAGCGTTCTGGCCTGGCAGAGATTCTCGACGAACTACGTGAGCACGACGCTATCTACGGCAAGCGCGTCCGCGTGGGGCAGCTTACTGGGATAGCCGGTGGGATTACCGACCAAGGTGCGCTGGTGCTCGATCAAGGTCCAGATGGTGGAGTCATTGAGTTGACAAATGGACTCGTCGAAGTGAGCGAGCCTTGACGGCATTGCTCCCGCTTCAGATGCGCTAGCTCGGGCCGTTACTACATGGTGGAGTCATTGAGTTGACCAATGGACTCGCCGAAGTGAGCGAACCTTGACGGTATTGCTCCCGCTTCAGATGCGCTAGCTCGGGCCGTTATTACGACGCTGCTAACCAACCAACTTCAGGATTGACTGGGTCACAGGCTGACCAGTTCGAAATTTTCGAACGATGTCGCCCACCGCCTGCAAGTCCAACGACCGTCGACAGGTGTCGAAAGCCTGCATTAGGAGGAGCCTTTCCGACCGCGTCATCCGCCCGTCGAGGATCGCGGCCGTTACGAGGACGCGCAAGACGAACGACTGCTCGCTTGGCGCGAGTGACTCCAATTCACTGAGAAACTGCCGCGTGTCGTCGGCCTCGGGTACCTCTGCCGGCTCAATGCGTTCGAGGAGCGCGGCTAAGATCGCTAGGTGATTGGGGTGAAAGTCCCGCGTCCGCACGACGGCGCTTGCCACGGCTCGTACCGCTACTCGCCATCCCGATCGACTGATCTCACAGGACACACTTGCCGCCTGCAACAACTCGACCACGGAAGATGGTCCGAAGATCCTAAGCAATGCTTCTTTTAGTACGAAGTAGCACACCACGGCATTCCACACGGCAGTCACGGGAACGGCTAGCAGCTCAAGTACCGCGCGTGCCGCTGCTCGCCCCATCACGCTGCGCACGAGCGCCTTGAAAATGAAACTGGTAAGAGCGATCTTGGCCTTGTATAACAAGGAAACGATGACGAGCAGAGCCGGGCTAGCCTCGCGGCGCGGATCAATTCCGGCCTGAGG
>JBLNFG010000024.1:0-2755 GCA_050263495.1 Myxococcales bacterium
GGCCCTATTACCTCTACCAGTGTGATCCGATTCTTGGGTCCTCCCATTTCCGAACGAGTGTGGCTGACGGCGTGGCTCTGATTGCCGGTTTGCGTGGGCACACCAGCGGGTATGCGGTTCCAACGTACGTCATTGATGCTCCTGGAGGTGGTGGCAAGATTCCGATCCAACAGGACTACCTCGTGGGGCACGACGGGGTTGACGTAGTTCTCAACAACTTTGAGGGTCGGGTGTTTCGATACCCGGACTGTGCGGCAGCGACCGAGGACTCGTCTCGTGGACAGGCCAGGCCCGTCAACAGGGTTCGCCTGCGTACCGTGGCCTGACGCAAGACCTAAATCACGATCAACGTTAAGTGGATCGTCCGCTGGGCGATCTGGCTGTGAATCTTATGACGACTGCTGCATCCAGGACCCTTCGAGTGGGCCTTACGTATGACCTCGCGAGTGAGCACCTAAAGCAAGGTGCTACCGAAGAAGAGGCCGCGGAGTTCGACCGAGAAGATACGATCGCCGGCATCGAGTCCGCTCTCACCGTGCTGGGGCATCGCCCCGAACGCATCGGTAGTATTCACGAACTGACGCGCAGATTGGTGGCGGGACACACGTGGGATTTCGTCTTCAACATCGCCGAGGGGTGCCACGGTGTCGCGCGGGAATCCCAAGTCCCGGCGTTGCTCGACGCGTACCGCATCCCTTACACGTTCTCTGATCCGCTCGTTCTGGCGATCACGCTGCACAAGGGTTACACGAAGACGCTCGTGCGGGCGGCTGGGGTTCCGACCTCGGATGACCAGTTGATTACCTCCCTCACCGATCTCGAGCAGCTTCGACTGAACTACCCACTATTCGCCAAACCGGTCGGGGAAGGGACGAGCAAGGGGATTGAGGCGGACTCGGTGGTGCGAAATCGCCAACAGCTCGAGGCCGTATGCAAGCGCATCCTGGAGCGATGTCGACAACCCGTGTTGGTAGAGACTTACCTACCGGGACGTGAGTTTACGGTGGGAATCCTGGGCGCGGGCGAGAATGCGCGCTCACTCGGTGCGCTGGAGGTATTCCTGGTCGGAGACGCCGATCAGGGGGTCTATTCCTTTCGAAACAAGAAGCAATTCATCGGCAAGGTGGAGTACCAATGGGTCCGCGCCGCAGCAGATCCGACTGTCGGATCGGTGGAAGACGTTGCACTCAGCGCCTGGCGTGCACTCGGCTGCAGAGATGCCGGCAGGGTGGACATTCGCCTGAATGATCAGGGAACCCCCTGCTTTATTGAGGTCAACCCCTTGGCAGGCTTGAATCCAGAGATCTCAGATCTCGCCATCCTGGTACGACAGACTGGGCTGGGCTATCAAGGTCTGATCGAGGCGATCGTGAACGAGACCATCTCGCGCCTGCCTACAGCTTCCGGGCGATAGCACGCCTCGACTTACGGCGCGTCACTACTTTGCAGCAAGCTCCGCCGTCGGTACGGGTTCGGCTGCGGTAATCGACTCCAGCCAAGCCTGCCGAGGTCGAATTCTGGCGATGATGCTGCGCCGTGGCGCGTTCTGCATCTCACCTTCCCAGGTGCGTATCCGGGGGCGGCCTGCATTGGCAGCCACCGTTGTTGGCATGGAGGTCAAAGGGTCGTCCGCTAGAATGAAGAACGAGTGGTAGTGAAGCTTGTCATCGTCGCGAGGCCCTAAAATCGCGACCACATCGCCGGGCTGAAACTCGGTTCGAAGATCGTACAGACGTCGAAAAAAGCGCGATCGTTCCGCAAACGGGATGCGCTCGGATTCGGGAATGAGCATTAGCTCAAACCATTCTGGATGCGCAACGGCGAAGTCGATCAGGTTCTCGACGCTGCGCCGATTCTCGATGTCAAGAGTATCGAAATCGAGTCTGCCCACGAAGCGTCTGCGACCTTCGTTGCGCTTGCCCCAGCGCGTGCCCGCCATCCGCTCCCAAGTGTCCGTAATAAAGTCGACGCAGACCTGAGGGATTCGGGGAATCCCACCCGCACCAAAGACGCGATACTCGTCGCCATTGAATTCGTAGGTGGTGTACCCGTGACGGTACGCAGAACGCCACTCCTGCCGTAGTTTTCCGTCTTGCTGACCTTCCTCCGTCTTTGGTTCATCGAACGGCAGCCCCTCGGCAACTTGCTCCGCGATCGCAGTCTGAAGGCGCTCCATCAACCGCGCGTGACGCGTCCTGAGCGCACGGGACTCCTCCACCGCAGACGCCATTGCCGGCGGAACCACTTCACACTCCAACTCGAATTCGCCATCGCGAATTGCCAACACCGCCGCAACCGCTTGCTCGCCGTAGCTCACTTGGGCTAGTGCCGCGTCAGCACTCAATCGTTCGACCTCGACACGCGTCGCGCCAAGCCGCTCCCGCAAATCACCCAAAGCGACATGTTTGTTGGGGCTCATGGCTTGGCCGCGGATGGAAACTCGATCGAATAGCCACAGACGAGCAGGTTGCCCTGCGTCGGCTCCATCCGCCCATTGATATTCTCGGTGCTTGCGAACAGCGTGCTTGACCACGCTTCCGCGCGTAATCTCGAGCTCGCGCTCCGTGAATAATTGGTCCAGCGAAACTCCGTTTGCCAACAGAGAAGCTAAATCTGGACGTTCCGCGTAAAGGTAGCCATCGGTGAGCAAGACCTCCCGCAGTCGTTCTGGATAACGCGTCAGTTGCGAGAAGATGTCGTTCAGTGCTTGCCAAGCGGCCGTGTCATGGTGCAGGCGCTCGCGCAAAGCTGCCAA
>JBLNFG010000025.1:0-11772 GCA_050263495.1 Myxococcales bacterium
ACCTTCCCCCGATTCACCCAATCGGCACCACGCATCGCAAGGGGCGGAACAATGCACGCACAGCGTTGCCGGGCGACGTGGGGAGTCCCTGGGCTATTGGCTCGAGCGAAGGGGGACACGACGCGGTGCATGCCGAGCTCGGCACCCTCGACGACTTCGATCAAATGGTGCGTACGGCGAGCGATTTCGGTCTCGAGATTGCCCTCGATTACGCGCTGCAATGCTCGCCCGATCACCCGTGGGCCAAAGAGCATCCGGAGTGGTTCTTCGTCCGCCCCGACGGGTCGATTCGCTATGCCGAGAACCCGCCGAAGAAGTACGAGGACATTTATCCTCTGAATTTCTGGTGCGAAGATCGTGAGGCGCTTTGGAATGCGTGCCGCGATCTATTGCTGTTCTGGATCGGGCACGGCGTGAAGATCTTCCGTGTCGATAACCCGCATACGAAGCCGCTCGCCTTCTGGGAGTGGGTGATTCGAGAGGTGCATGAACGACATCCGGACGTCATTTTCCTGTCTGAGTCGTTTACACGACCGAAGCGGATGAAGGCGCTGGCGAAACTCGGGTTCTCGCAGAGCTATACCTACTTCACTTGGAAGAACAGCAGCTGGGATCTGCGTGAGTACCTGACCGAGCTGACGTCGACCGAGATGAAGGAATACTTCCGCCCGAATTTCTTCACGAACACGCCGGACATTCTGCACGAGTACCTGCAGCTCGGCGGGCGTCCCGCGTTTCGAATTCGGCTGCTGTTGGCGGCAACTCTGTCGCCGTCCTACGGAATCTACAGTGGCTTCGAGCTGTGTGAGAACCGCGCCGTTCATCCAAACAGCGAGGAGTACCTGAACAGCGAGAAGTACGAGATTCGGCAACGCAACTGGAATCTGTTCGGCAACATCAAGCACGACATCTCGAAGCTCAACCGGATTCGACGCGACAATCCAGCGTTGCAGCGCTTGGACAACCTAACGCTCCTGCAATCTGAGTACGATCAGGTCTTCGCCTATCTGAAGTCTGCGGCCGACAACGACTTGATCATCGTGGTCAATCTCGATCCGAGCCGGATGCACGAATGCATGATTCACGTGCCGCTCGAGAAGCTCGGGCTCGGTGAGGAAGAGATGTTCGAGGTCGAAGATCTCCTGACCGGGATTCGGCATACCTGGCGCGGTCGACGTAACTACGTGCGACTCGATCCAAGCGAGCGCGTTGGCCACGTCATGCGCTTGCTGCGCCGGCGCTAATACGAGTGCGCAAAGGTCGTGTGCCGCTCCAGACGGGCGGCCACGACTTCAAGCGCAGGCAATTGCGTCTGGTCGAAGGCCCGGTCGTGGTAGATTGGCCTCGATTCACGCGCGAAGCATTGTGGAGGCAAGGGCGAAGCCGCCTCCACGTGAGACTATGACCAGTATTGTGGTGGCAATGCTCGATGTTATCGTGAGCCCCGATTCATGATGAACGTGCGAGTCTGGCCGGGTGAACCCTACGTCTTGGGGGCGACCTGGGACGGGGAGGGAGTCAACTTTGCGCTGTTTTCCGAGCATGCCGAGCGCGTCGAGCTGTGCCTATTCGACCACGCAACGGACAAGGTAGAGCGGTATCGAATACCACTCATCGAGCGTACCAATCACGTTTGGCATTCGTACTTACCAGATCTTCGCCCAGGTCAACTCTATGCCTATCGTGTGCACGGGCCGTATGCGCCGCACGTCGGGCATCGATTCAATCCGCACAAGCTCGTGTTGGACCCCTACGCCAAGTCGATTTGCGGCCCAGTGCGCTGGACGGCTGCGAGCCATGGCTACGAATTCAATCACCCAGATCACGATCTTTCGTTCAATCCTGAGGACAGCGGTCCGTTTTTGCCTAAGTGCGTGGTGATCGATACCGCGTTTACTTGGGGTGACGATCGCCCCCCGCGTACACCGCTGAACAAGACGCTCATCTACGAGTGCCATGTCAAAGGCATGACGGCACTGCATCCAGAGGTACCGGAACACCTGCGCGGAACGTATCTCGGGCTCGCTTCAGGACCGATTCTCGAACACCTTACGAAACTCGGCGTCACAGCAGTCGAGCTCTTGCCCGTCCATCAACCCGCGCATGATCAGCGCCTGGTCGAGCTCGGTCTCTGCAACTATTGGGGATACAACACCGTCGGCTTTTTTGCCCCTGATCCGCGCTACGCGACAGGCTGTGAAGGCCACCAAGTCACCGAGTTCAAGACCATGGTCAAGGCATTTCACCGTGCCGGGATCGAGGTCATTCTCGATGTCGTGTATAACCATACCGGCGAAGGCAACGAGCTAGGGCCAACCCTGTGCTTCCGCGGCATCGACAACGCCTCTTACTATCGGCTTGCGCCACACGACAAGCGACGCACGGTTGACTATACCGGGTGCGGCAATAGCCTTAACCTATTGCATCCAAGGGTGCTGCAGCTCGTACTCGATAGCCTGCGGTACTGGGTAACTGAGATGCACGTCGATGGGTTCCGCTTCGATCTCGCAACCACGTTGGCGCGTGATCCACACGAGTTCGACGTCAACTCGCGCTTCCTCATGACGGTTCAGCAAGATCCCGTGCTCTCGCGTGTGAAGTTGATTGCAGAACCGTGGGACATCGGCCCTGGTGGCTATCGACTCGGCGGCTTTCCGCCCGGTTGGGCCGAATGGAATGGTCGCTATCGTGATTGCGTGCGCCGCTTCTGGCGTGCGGACGATGGCCAAATCGCCGAACTGGCATCACGCCTGTCAGGTTCCAGCGATATCTTCCTGCAAAGTGGGCGCGGCCCACTCGCCAGCATCAATTTCGTCACCTGCCACGACGGCTTTACGCTAAACGATCTCGTCAGTTACGACAAAAAGCACAACCTTGCGAACGGTGAAGACAATCGCGACGGCCAAGACGATAACTTCTCACGCAATTGGGGCGTGGAGGGCGACACCTCCACGCCGACCATCGTGCGAATTCGCGAACGGATGCGTAAGAACTTCCTGGCAACGCTCGCGTTGTCACAGGGCGTACCGATGCTCACGCAAGGCGACGAGTTTGGACGCACTCAGCATGGGAACAACAACGCGTACTGCCAAGATCGGCCGCTCTCGTGGTTGGATTGGTCTCTCGCCTCGAAGAATGCCGACTTTCTCGAGTTTGCGCGCGAGCTGTTTCGTGTGCTGCGCCCACGCAACGAGCTGCTGCGTCGGCGCCACTATTTCCGCGGCCGGGTCGTGGGGCCAGACTCCAAGGAGTACCGCGACGTGACCTGGCTTCGGGCCGACGGGCGAGAAATGCAGGAGGAGGACTGGATGTCGCCCAAGAACCGGACTCTAGGCATGTTGATCCGAGGGGACTTCCCAGAGTCGACGAGTGGCCTCGCTGGGCCGACCCATTCGCAGCCGGACTCAGCCCTCTACCTATTTCTCAATGCGTCCCACCGCGCGAAGACGTTCGTCATACCCACCGTTGGCAGTCGCGGGGTCTGGCGCGAGATTATCAACACAGCTCAGGTACCGCGGCGACTTGCCAAAACTAAGCTCTTGAGTTGTGCTCCCCACGCACTGAATCTGCTCAGCTACGAATGGACGACAGGATGAACGACTCACAATACGGTGATCACGATATTTCGGCACTGAGGGGCGATTATGCCCAGTACCAGGCGGTCACTAAGGCCGAGAGCGCCCAACCTCACGCATACCTTGGAGCGCATAGCGTCGTATTGGGTGGGCTCGAAGGGGTCGTCATCCGGTGCTTCCAACCCGATGCAGACGCAGCTTTCCTTTTACGCGAAGGGCTCGAGTCCGCCTCGATGTTGTCACTCGGTGAGGGGGTGTTTGCCGCCTTCCTGCCTGGGGCAAAACTGCCCATGCGCTACCAGTTCCGTTTCCATCTTCGCGATGGGCAAGTGTTTGAGCGGGGCGACGCCTATCGCTTTATGCCCACGTTGGGGGACATGGATCTTCACCTATTCAACGAGGGCACTCACCGCCGGCTTTGGGAAGTGCTCGGAGCCCATCCCCGCACCATCGACGGGGAACGCGGGACTTCGTTTGCGGTCTGGGCACCGAATGCCAAGCGCGTGTCGGTGGTTGGTGAATTTAGCGCCTGGGACCCACGGCCCTACCAAATGCGTACGATGGGACGCTCGGGGGTTTGGGAGATTTTCGTTCCGGGCGTGGACGTCGGAGCCCTATACAAGTTCGAGATCAAGACCAAAGAGGGGTGGCGTCGAGAGAAGACGGATCCGATGGCGTTCTCGATGGAAGTACCGCCAGCACAGGCATCCCGGGTGACCGAGTCCTCGTACGACTGGAGTGACGTCGACTGGATGTCTGAGCGCCACGTGCGGGACTGGCTTCGCGAACCAATGATCGTGTACGAAGTCCACCTGGGAAGCTTTGCGCGCGTTCCGGAAGAGAACAATCGCTACCTAACCTATCGCGAGATCGCGCCGCGCTTGGTCGAGCACTGCAAGAAGTTCGGTTTCTCGCACGTGGAACTGATGCCCGTCGCAGAACATGCGTACTACCCTTCGTGGGGATACCAGGTCACCGGCTACTACGCGCCCACGGCCCGCTACGGTACGCCCGACGATTTTCGCGCATTCGTCGACACGCTGCACCGTAACAACATCGGCGTCATCATCGATTGGGTGCCAGCACATTTCCCCAAAGACGACTTCGCGCTACGTCGTTTCGACGGCACCGCGCTGTACGAGCACGAAGACTGGCGCCGAGGCGAGCACCCAGATTGGGGCACGCTGATCTTCAATTACGGTCGCGCCGAGGTACGGAACTTTCTCGTGGCGAATGCGCTGTATTGGATCCGCGAGTTCCATATCGATGGCTTGCGCGTCGATGCAGTGGCCTCGATGCTCTACCTCGATTACAGCCGCAAGTACGGCGAGTGGTTGCCGAACCCGTATGGGGGGCGTGAGAATCTCGAGGCAATCGCGTTTCTGCGGCAATTCAATCAAACGATCCAGGACGACATACCAGGCGCGTTCACCATCGCCGAGGAATCAACGTCTTGGGGTGGTGTCTCTCAACCGACAGCGTGGGGTGGTCTCGGATTCACGTTCAAGTGGAACATGGGGTGGATGCACGACACGTTGCACTTCTTCACGCGCGAGCCGGTCCATCGCAAGTACCACGTCGACCAACTGACGTTCTCGATGATGTACGAGCATACCGAGCGCTTCATCAACTCCATCTCCCACGACGAGGTCGTGCACGGCAAAGGATCCCTGTACGCAAAAATGCCGGGAGACCACTGGCAGAAGATGGCCAACGTTCGTTTGCTGTTGGCCTACCAATACTTCCGCCCGGGTAAGCAACTCCTATTCATGGGGAGCGAGATTGCGCAACCTCGCGAATGGAACGTCGAAACCAGCCTCGACTGGCACCTTGCCGAACAACCCGACCGGGTGGCACTGCGTCAGTTCATCTCGGAGCTAGGGCGCGTGTACCGTGCCCTGCCGTGCTTCTGGCGCGGCGATCCGAATCCAGAGAGCTTTGAGTGGATTGACTTCAATGACCGTGCCAACACCGTGCTCAGCTTCCTGCGCCGCGACAGCGGGGAACAGGCGGTGGCGATCTTCAACTTTACCCCAGTGCCGCGCGACAACTATCGCATTGGAGCGCCAGAACCGGGTCGCTATCTGTTACTGATGAACAGCGACGACCCGCGATTTGGCGGCAGCGGGTACATATCCACCGAATGGGTCGATGCCGAACCCGTCCCATGCCACGGTCGATCCCAGAGTATCACGTTGAACTTGCCACCCCTCGGGTGCCTGTTGCTCGTTCCCGAGCAAGTGGCGGCGCAATTGTCGTTAGGCAATCTGGGATCTAGCGAGTTCGAGCAGGGCGGCGTCCCAACCTTGCCCACTGGATTCGACCGACATCGATAAGATTACGCTGATCGGCGCGGCTCGGTGCCCACACAGCATCGAGCCGCGATTCGACAGCGCACGCCGCGCTTCGATCGCGCATTCGGTTGAGCCGCGACGCTGTTCGGCGCTGTTTGCCGAGCCCTGTCGACTCAGCCGCGAGCCGCGCCGGCTGGGAGCAATTGGAGCGCGCGCAGAACCCGTTCGGTAAGCCTGCGGCGTGCGCCCTTGAAGTCGACACCGTTCTCGTGACCTTGAAGCAGAGTGGCAAAAAAGACGCGCCGCTCCGAGAGTTCGAGCCACCCGACGAACCAGCCCGCGATCTCTGGAAACTCCGGTGGCTGAATCAGACCGGTCTTGCCAAGCAGCACGTGGTTCTCGCCCACGTCGAGCGTAATGATGTCGCGTACCGTCTCGGCCGTACGCTTGGAAATCGGGAGCTGCCCCTGCTCGAAGCGACGCAAGAAGTCAATCTGCTGCAGCGGTGATATGCGCAGCCCCCCGGTTAGCCAGAACCGGTCGACGCCACCGGAAGTGTCCCGATTGCCGTAATCGAGCTTAGTGAGCCACTCCTTCATCTTCGCATCCCCGATCTGACGGGCTACGGCCTGGAAACACGGGACACAGGAGACTCGGATCGCGGAGCGTAACGTTTGATCGTGGTTCCAATCCTCGATTGGATACGGCTTGCCGTCCCACCGCATCACCGAGTCGGCGTGTTCGAGGATCCCGTTCTCGAGCGCTATCATGCTATTCGGGATCTTGAAGGTTGACGCTGGGATCGTGGCGCGACTACACAGAGCGGCATCGCTGCAGGACGTGCTTCCGTCAGCGCTGTCGAAAATCGCGATGGTGCCGGAGACCCGCTCGGCACGAAAGTGCTCGCGCCACTCCGGCCGTTCGTGAATCGATTTGGCCGGAACTTGGCTTGGTGTTGAGGCAAAGGCTGGTTGCGCTTGAGCCGCGGCGGGCAGCGACGTGGGTCGCGTTGCAGGAGGGGTGGCGCACCCGGTCACTACCAAAGCGCACAGCATCTTGTTGAACCAAGCCTTCGACATGGCGCTAGGCTCGCACGGGATTGACCGGATGCCAAGTGCTGGGTAGAGGCGCAATCACAACGCTCCCAAGAACCCTGCCCCGGATCCTGTAGCCATGTCGCGAATCACCCACGTCTTGCTGGATTTCTTTGGGACGCTGGTAAACTTCGCGGATCTCGGCGCGGACGAGATGCACGCGCGAAGCTATGCGCTATTACGAAGCACGGGGTACGATCAAGCGTACGACGCTTACGTCCTAGAGTGGGACGCTAGCTTTGAGGATTTTAATCGTCAGTCACAGGTAGATCTACGCGAGTACGCGCTCGACGAAGTGTGTCGTGCCTTCCTCACCCGAGCCTACGCGCGCCCGCCGAGTACGGAACTGGTCGAGCAGTTTCGTGATGCGTACGTGCAGGATTGGAACCACTGGATGCGCTACCCGCCTGGAATAGAAGCGCTAGTTCGAGATCTGTCCAGTCGTTACGCGCTTGCGTTGGTCACCAATACGTGCCACGCGCCGCTCGTGCGTGGGCATCTCCAGTCACTCGGGGTCGAGTGCTGTTTCTCCGCAATCGTGACGTCCATAGAAGAAGGCAAGAGGAAGCCGTCGCCCTCCATTTTCGCGCGGGCACTCGAACTAACTCTCGGGTCCGCGGAGACGTCGGTCCATGTCGGTGATTCCTACGAGGCGGACTATCTCGGAGCAAAGGCCGCGGGCATCGACTGCTTACTGATCGATCCTCACCGGCGCTACCCAATACCTGCGGAACATCGCATCGACAGCGTTCTAGACCTACGAGCTCGCCTACTCGATTAGTTTGCTAACGCTGACCAGCGATCGCTATTTCGTGCTCACCATTGCCTGATGCATCCCCTCATTTGGATTGCACAGAAGTTCGGAAGAGCGAAAGGATTTGGGGTGATCAGGCGTGAGCGTGCGCAGACACCATCAACCCTGGACCGAGATGCCGATGCACCTCGATGAGCGCACCGATTAACCTCGTCCGTCCCTTCCCCAAGTCTTCCGATCTTCCGCTCTTCCTGTGCCATCTGCTCTTTTGATTGGATCCACCGTGAAACAGTTGCGTGATCTTTCTCGCTAAAGATTGAGTGGATTTCTCAGCACCCTTGCCTGCTCACCGCTGATCCAGCTACACCTCTTTCCAATTTGCTGCCCACCACCGCTCCGGCTACGCCGGAGCTTGCTCCTCCCAAGTTCGTGCTCGCTAAAGCTGCGCGCGAATGGGAGGAGCCGCACTGAGGCCGCGTCGCACTGAGGCCGCGCGTCGCATTGACGCCGCGTTGCATTGACGCCGCGTCGCGCCGCGCGTCGCATTGACGCCGCGTTGCATTGACGCCGCGTCGCGCCACTCATCTCATTCCGGGCGCGCTCGGAATCGGTATCTGAGCTAAATTCCCGCCAAAGAATCGAACGCCACGGCAGCCATCACGACGAGCGCAAACCAGTTGATGTCCATGAACGCCCGGAATGAACGCTGGTCGTCTTCGGGCGCGTCAAGCATGAACCAAAATCTACCGAGTAACCACGCACCCGCGGCGGCCAGCGCCATCGACGCAACCCGGCCTGTGATGGCTTGAAACACGACGAGCAGGGCACACGCTGCCACGCTCGCCGCAGTCCAGGTAAAGACCAGACGCAGGATCTGTGGGTTAGAGAAGTGCATCGAGAGCGTCGGCAGACCACCGCTCGCGTAGCCCCGCTGGTGACGTAACGCTAAGAGCCAGAAGTGGGGTACCTGCCACATGAAGAACACGAAGCAGAGCGCGAGCAATGCCGGTGACCCTAGCTCGCCTCCCGCCGCAGCCCAACCCATTGCAGGCGGTAGTGCGCCGATGAGCGACCCTGGAACGACGGCGAAGGCCGTGATCCGCTTCAGCGGCGTGTAGATGCCGTTATACCAGAGGATCGCGAGCAGACCGAGAGCGGTCGTGCTTGCCCCTGCTGCAAACGCCAAGATGATGGATCCGCTCGCAATCAGAGTGAGCGCAACCAGCGTTGCCAAGCGCGGACTGATTCGTCCGCTCGGAATCGGGCGCGTGCGCGTCCTCGGCATACGCGCGTCGATGTCTCGCTCCTGGACCTCGTTCAAAGCGGATGCCGCCATCGCAAGCAGCATCGTGCCAATCACGACGGGAATGAGTCGCAGGTCGACGGCGCGTTTCGCGGCAACGTAGCCCATGGCGGCCGTGAGAGTCGACATCATGGAGATGCGGTGCTTGGTCAACACCAACCAGTCGTGAACCCCACGCTCGCCCGCACGCAGCTCGGGCCCAGACTGCGTAGCCTGGTCGGCGACCAAGGCTACCGTCGCGTGGGCGTGCTGCCGGCACTCTCGTGAGTGCGCCGTGAGCCCGTTCCGGATCGAAACTTGGTCGCTCTTCAGGGTCAGCGCAGTCACGGTGGCTCCTCTGCTATTGGATGCTTTTGATGTAGTCCACAATCGTGTCTACGTCAGTGGGCTCAAGACGAACTTCTGGCATGGGCGGGAAGCCACGCACTACCTCGCGCAGTGGCTCTCGAATGGCTAAGGCAATTCGCTCCTCATCCACGGTAATCCACTCTGGCTTACCGTCGCGCAGCACCTCTTCACGCCTTCCGAGCAGGCCTTTGAGGGTCGGCCCTGTCATTGGAGTGCCGTCAGTTGAATGGCAGCCGAAGCAGCCCTTCGGTCGCATCAAAGCCAGAGCGGCATGTTCGCCGTTGTCGGCCCCTGCGCCTTGCGCGGGCACCGAGGGCAAGCCGATGGGTCCGCCGCCTTCACGCGGGCTCAGTGCCGTCCGGGGTGGGGCTGCCTTCGGTCCTGGTGCGTTCGGCTCGGGCGTTCCTTCTGGTCCGAAGTACCACGCTTTGAATGCCGTTTCTGGCACCACCTCCACCGTGCTCAACATCAGGCTGTGATCGACGCCGCAGATCACCGTACATTGAATGTCATACGAGCCTAGCTCGGTCGCCTGGAACCAGGTGGTGTTCGTGCGTCCGGGCATTGCATCAGCCTTGATACGAAATGCGGGAACGTAGAAGCCGTGGATCACGTCAGCGCTCTGGATCTCCAACTTCACGGGCCGGTCTATGGCCGCGTACAGTCGATTGGTTTGCTTGCCGTTCGGGTACAGGAATGACCAGGTCCACTGCCTGCCAGTCACCTTGACCACCATCGCGTCACGCGGGGCGTGACTGGCGTAGTCGTAGTTGGTCCAGCCAAAATAGAAGATCATCAGGAACAATCCAAGCGGCACCAATGTCCAGGTGATCTCGAGCCCAGTGTGGCCGTGAATTTGGGCCGCCTTCGGGTGACGCTTCCGGCTGTATCGCACGACGAAGTAAATCATCAGTCCGGTGATGAACACCAGAAATGCCGTCGAGAGCACGAACACCATCAGAAAGAGCTGGTCCGCTCGGGTGGCAAAGGTCGACGCTTGAGGCAGGAGATTCATGTCACATCCTCACGCAAAGGCGATATCGGAGAAGAGCAGCACGAAGAAGACCAACAGCGTGCCTAGCGCTACCAACATGATGGACTTCAGAAGGAGATCCTCGTACTTCAGGTGCATGAAGAAGTAGAAAACAAGGCCGGCTTTGAGTGGCGAGATGGTGAGTAGTCCCCACACCGCGGCCCGTGTCCCGAAGTGACTGAGCAATACGAGCAGCAGGGTTAGAACAACCAATGCCAGCCACACCGCAACGAAGGTCTTCACGCTTGGATGCTCGATCGGGGGGTGACTTGAGTCCGAGGTTTGCACGTTCATGGCGGCTTCTTTCAAGCTGCGAGGTAAAATAGAGGGAGCAAGAAGATCCATACGACGTCGACCAAGTGCCAGTAGAGGCCGCCGTTCTCGAGCGCCACATGGCGTTGCTTCGTAATGCGATTGCGCCCGACCAACACCGCCATAGTGGACAGCACTCCCATGCCAACCAAAACATGCACGCCGTGCAGACCGGTCATCGTGAAGTAGAGGCCATAGAATACCTGTTCACCATGCGGCAACGTCGCAAGATGCGGTGAACTCGGGTAGAGTCCGTGGTGAAACTTGGCACTCCACTCGAACGTCTTGATGACTAGAAATACCGCGCCCAGCGCGACAGTGGTTGCGAGCAGCCGCTTGCTCAGCGCTGCCCTGCCCTGCTGTAGCGCCCAAATCGCGAGCACCACGGTCAGGCTGCTCGTGAGCAAGACCAGCGTATTGGTCACACCAAGCGTCGCGTTCAACTCAGACCCCGCATGGTGGAACTCAGCCGGGTACTTGTAACGCATGTACGAGTAGGCCACGAACAGTCCGCCAAATAGGTTGATTTCGGTGACTAGAAACAGCCACATTCCGAGCTTTGAGCCGTAATCGTCTCGGTGCGCGTCATGAGTGGCTGGAAGATGCTCACCCGCTAAAGCATTTGGCGCGTGACTCACCATGGTGTCCCCCCGATCTCGAATCCGAGCGCGTGCGCGTCGCGCGCGCTGCCCCACAAGCGAGTTGGGCGTTGGATCTCGCGTCTGCGCACGTGGTCGACGCAAGCCCTGGCCCGCATACGAGGTAGGCCGTTGAATGGCGCTGATGAGCTTAATGGCAAGCGAGGCTGTCCCGAGGCACGCCCGCCGCCGGTTGCAGCCGCGTGACACGAGCCGGCGAACGATCGAGCCAGAACCGATTCGTTGGTCATTGGCGACAGATCGGTCGGGCTATGCGCGGCGCGAATCATGTCACACCTCCCGTCGCGAGCCTACCTGGGCCACCGAGGTTGGCCGAACCACTCTGCTCGTCTGCATCTGGAAAGTGGTACGGACCGTGGGTAATGGTGGGGATCTTCTCGAAGTTCTCGACGGGTGGAGG
>JBLNFG010000026.1:0-15797 GCA_050263495.1 Myxococcales bacterium
GAAAAGCGCGAGGACGCATCGGGGGGGGAGCAAGCATCCGCGAGCACGCGAGCGGATGCGGTGGGGGGCAGGAAAATCGGAGGAGCAAGCACTCGCAGGGCGAGTGCGGTGGTGGGCAGCAAAGTAATCGCGGCCACGTGGGCCCGGGATTGGGGGCGTTGGTCTGCGCCTTGGGATCGTCACACAAGCCCACCGGAGCCGCGTGCTTCTGCGCTTGCTCCCATTCGACTGAATCGATATTGTATTGTGCCGTCCGCAACGCGCGCTATCCAGGGAACAGGCGGAAAGACGGAAAGACGGCGCGTTGTACCCCGCGCATGCTGGTCGCGATCCGCGCGGGGATGTTTCGGGGTCGCCGATCGGCTCAGCTGTAACGGATACCGGGGTGCAGCAACAATCTTACGACGAGCAGGAGTGGTTCGGATACGAGATTGAATACTTGCCAGGCGACGAGCAATCCAACAATCCCGGCTGCGGGCTGACTCTGCATTCGATCCATCCACTGCTGCACGTGCTTCGGGAACAATCCCGCAAGCACTCCGGAGCCATCCAACGGAGGAACAGGCAAGAGATTGAAAAAACCGAGCAGCACATTCAGGGTGAGCAGGATGCTCAACGTCATCGCCAGTGCACCCATCGGTGAAGCCGCGGTTCCTTGCGCGACATCGACCATGCGCGACATGGAGAGTTGCTCTGGAGGCACCATGACGCCGGTGAACATCAGGATCTTTAGAGCCGTAAAAGCTAAGAGCGCGAGTAACAAATTGGCGCTGGGTCCAGCCAGCGACATGAATGCCTGGCGCAGCGGGAATCGGCGGCCCCAAGCAGCGTCGTAGGGCGCGGAAGCCCACCCGAGCATTCCGTTGCCGCTCAGGTACGTCATGATGGGGACGATGAGCATTCCGATCGGCTCGCGTCGAATATGCGGAATCGGATCGAGGCTGACTTGACCGCCTTCGTATGCGGTTGAGTCTCCTCCGCGCCATGCGACCAACGCGTGAGCGGCCTCGTGGCAAGTCGTGCTAAAGATGAACACGATAAACCAGGCGACCATCTCCGGAAAGTTCAGGTTCATTAACGTTGTGCTTCAATAGAAGCGACCGTGGCTCGACGCAAGCTGGCTCAGAGTACGAACCTCCCAGCGTACTGCCGAAGGGAAGACACACGGCTGCGCGGGGCATCTGCAAGTGGCGCGCGTGGCACCGGATTTCGGCGCCCAAGCGGGCGCACGGGCACTCCCGGCGCGCGCACTCGAGCGCCGGCTTCGAGGCTGTGCGACGCGTTCGAACGGCGGCTTCGAGGCTGTGCGACGCACCCAAGCCCTCGCATGCGCGTTCGCGCAGCTGCGCATCCAGGCACCGCAATAATGCGTTCAGGGCGAGGATGGCGGGTTTGGTTGGTGCGGCGCGGGCATGGTTGGGAAGCGAACACGTGGCCAGTCCAGGTTCAATCCAGTGGCGCCGCTGCACGGCCTCGGAAGGCCAGGGTGTGCGGTCCCTCGCGCCCGGATCCGCGCCCATTGGAGCCAAGACTCGTGTTACGCTGCCCGGCGATGACCAAGACGCGTGAGGACGTTGAGCGAATTCTGGAGTCGCGCGAGCGATTCTTTACGAGCCTAGACGACGGTACGATCATGATTCCGCTGGCTCCCGAGCAAGCGCCGGCTATGTTGCGGGTCGAGCCCCCGGTCGTCCTGTTGCAGGTCAACATTGGCGAACCGACGTTCGACAGCGATGCCAGTGCCGCAGCATTCTATCGACGCTTGCTCGAGCTGAACGCGACGGGGCTACTGCACGCCTCATACGGCATCGAAGCTGGGCACGTGGTGTTGAGCTCAGCTCTCGAACTCGAAAACCTGGACGCCAACGAACTCGAAGCCGCACTGGCAGATTTGGCTTTGGCGTTGGTCGAGCACATCCCGTCCTTGCGGCAGATGGCATTAGCGGTTACCAAGGGTTAAACGTATGGGCATACTCTCTCGTCTGGCGACGCTCATCAAGTCGAACCTCAACGATCTGATTAGCCGCTCCGAAGATCCGGAAAAGATGCTCGAGCAGATTGTGCTCGACATGAGTCAGCAACTGCTCGAGGCCAAAAAACAGGTCGCGGTCTCGATTGCGGATGAGAAGCGCTTGCGCGCCCAATCCGACCAGCAAAAGGCGCTGGTTGCCGAGTGGGAGAAGAAAGCGATGCTGGCCGTGCGAGCCGGGAACGACGAGCTTGCGCGCGAGGCACTTGCGCGCAAGAAAGAGCACTCGTCGCTCTCGGAGCAGTATGAGCAGCAGTGGGCGAAGCAGAAGCAGGCCGTCGATCAGTTGAAGCTGGCGCTCCGAGCCTTGAACAGCAAAATCGAGGAGGCCAAGCGCAAGAAGGGCCTGCTCATTGCACGCAAGAAGCGCGCAGAGGCGCAGCGCTCGATTCAAGAGACAATGTCGGGGCTGCGCAGCACTAGCGCCTTCGACGCCTTCGATCGCATGTCCTCCAAGATCGAGCAGATGGAGGCCGAAGCGGAAGCCGGCGCCGAGTTGGCAGAGCAGTACTCAGGGGACGTGCTGGCCCAGAAGCTCCAGCAGCTCGAGGCTACGTCGGGTGCCGATGAAGATCTCCTGGAGCTGAAGCGAAAGATGGGCGTTTTGCCACCAGCGCCAGCCCCAGCGGAGCGCGCCCCGGTGCGCGTTGCTCAGCCAGCTGCAGCAGAGGAACCCGAGCTAAGCGCAGCTGAGCAAGAAGAGCTTGCCAAGGCGTTGGCGGAGCTGGACGCCGAAGAACAGCAACTGCAGCAGGTGAAGCGTTAGCTTGCTGACTACTTGATGGTCGGCATCGAGTCGGATGGTTCGGTGCCGGCGACGGTCGGCATCGAGTCGGGTGACTTGTTGGACTCGGTGCCGTTGGAGCGCTCACAGCAAAAAACTCCACGCTCAGCGCTCCGGATTGGGCTCGGTTCGGTGGAGTGCTAGTCAAGGTGTGACATGATTAGGCGACAGTTTTCGGCACTCGTCTTCGCGCTTACGCTTGGAATCGCTTCTTCGAGCCTACCAACGCTCGCACAGGCCGCTGAGGGAGCAATGTTGCCCGCCGTGTTGGCGGCCGACACGAAGATCCGCATGGACGGGCAACCGAAGGAGATTCCGGGGAACTGGAACTCGCTCGAGACGGTGATTGCCGGCAAAGCTCCGAAGAAGGGCGCGGCCTTCGCGCAAGGCGCCATTGCCTACGACGATACGTACCTGTACGTCGCAATGCGGCTCGAGGACGAGAAGATCGTGCGCACCGCAGGCGCGGGCGCGAACGAGGACCACGCCACGCTGTCGATCGCATTTCCACTCAAGGCGCGCGCCTATCGGACCTATCACGTCGAGCTCTATCCCGGCGTGCCTGGCAAGTTGCCAGGGGTGGTCAAGATTGGCGACACGAAGGTGAGCGGCGCTGAACTCGTGGAAGCCCCAGACGGCGACGGCTATACATTCGAAGCCAAGATCCCATGGAGTGCGTTCTCGGAGAGTAGTCGTGTTCGTGTGGGGATGCGGGCTGCGCTTCGGTACAGTGACTTCACGGCGCCTGGACATGCAGGGGTCGTCGTGGCGACGAGTCCGGCGCGAGAGGGTGCAGCGATGCCGCAACTGCTCACGGAATCCGAATATCCGCTGATCGCCGGCATGCTGCGCGAGAAGGGAATCAACGCTGAACCCGCACGAGAGGTCTTCGGCAATGTGGGTGGCGACGGCACTTGGGAGCGCGTCGCCTTGTTCGACAAGTATCTGGTCGTTCTCGGGTCGCGGTTTCGTCAGGGCAAAGAGTTCGTTTCGTCGGAACTCTCGATCGGTCGCGCTAAGGCGGTACAGCGCCTGGAACTCGCGGACTTCGATGGCGACGGTGCTCAGGAGATCTTGCTCGTGTATCGCGTCGGATCTCAGGACGAGTATCGGGAGGTGCTCCAGGTACTCAAAGTCAAGCCGGACGAGAGCCTGACCTCGCCGTTCGTGCATGAGGTTGGGCTAAAGAGCGCGGCGGGCGAGCTTCACAACGAGGTCCGGATCACGAAGAGCGGTGGAAAAGCGCAAATTGAGCTCGCTCAAGGCGACGCCCAAGGCTTCGAGAAAGAGACGTACTCCGAACCGAAGCCCTCCGACATGGAGGCTTGCCTTTTACCTTGGGACGCGATCAAGGACAGGACGTACGCCTGGGATTCTGGGTCTTTCAAGCAGGCTGGCGAAACCGCACAGACGCCGAAATCCGGCGGAAAGAAGCTGGCCAAGACAGGTGCATCGCGACGCACGGCAAAGCCTTCGGCAGGGTCCGGGGCAGCGCGAGTTGCGCCTCCGCCGCCGCGCCCGCCCTCTGCGGAGGAGATGCAGGACCAGATCTACGCACTTTATCGCAAGGATCGCGGGGTCAAGAGCAAGCAGCCACGCTTCGATTTCGCGACGGATGTTGCTGCGAGCTCCGCCATTGAACGCGTTCTGGTGCACGAGCGCGATATCGTGTGCTTCGGGAAGGCGTTCCGAGATGGGGCAAGTTACGTCTACACGACTATCGGCGTTGCAGCTCCGGACGACATTATTGACATGACAGCACGCGACCTCACGGGTGACGGCAAAGCCGAAATACTCGTACGCGCTGTCATTCATGCGAAATCCAGCACCGATTCAGAGGGTAAGGGTGGCCAAACAAAGTCCGACGCCAAGAAATCAAACGCGAAGAGCGCCGGCGCGAAGAGAGCTGGGGACAAGAAGGCCAGCGACGATCAATCCGTCGATCGTTTGGTGTTCATGGTCTTTCAGATCAAAGAGGACGGCATCAAGCGAATCTTCGCGGCCGAAACGGGCAGGGTACTTGAGGGACATCTCATGCTCGGCGGGCTTCGCCTGATTGAGACCGGCACTGGGCTCGAGATAGAAACCACGGCGGGCCGTGCCCATGGTTTCACCAAGGCAAACTACCCATTCCCCGAGGACTCGTCAGCAGCGGGTGGCTTCGAACCCATGGCGCTGCCTTGGGGCAGCCTCGGCGTACGGCGATACCGCTTCGATGGCAGTCGGTATGCTCTGAAATAGCGGCGGAGCCACAACGCAGCCGTCAATCTGCTCGGCTACGGCTCGAGCCATCAACGCCAAATTGGCGGGCTCGAACAATCGCAAGTGTTCCCCTGGAACAACTAACCGAGAGATTTGGCCACTTATGAACTTGGTCCAGCCGTAATTGGGATCATCCATCTCACTCCCTGGCCAACGCTGGGGGATCTCCGTCTTGATCAACAACAGATCGACGGGTTCAACCGACTTCGGGTCGTAGTTGTTCCGGGCACGCCATAGGTTAGCCCAAAGGCTACGCAGACAATCGTTGAGGTCCGCGTCCGCGAACGGGACAGGTTCGATGTTGCGGTTTTCATGGCCGAAGCAAGCCATCAAGCGATGATAAACGTTAGCGAAGCGATCCTGCAGATAGCGTTGTCGGTTTGCCGCGTCGGCCTTCAAGTACGCATTCAGGTGCGAAAGCATTCTTTGCGGCAAAGGCATCAGTCTGGGAAAACCAGGCGCATAGCCGTCGAAAGAGACGAGCAACGGGACTGAGTGCCGAGAGCGGCGAAGCTGTCGAGCCACCTCGTAGGCGAGCAGCACACCAAAGCTGTAGCCGGCGAGAATATAGGGGCCGTCGGGGCGAACCTCGAGCATCTCGCGCACGTAGATCTCTGCCATCTCTTCAATCGTCAGTGCTCCCCGAATCGCCTCTCCCTCGGTACCGATGGCGCGCAGCGTGTACACTGGCTGCTCATCACCGAGCAGCAGGGCCATATCTCGGAAGAAGAAGCTGTAACCACCGGCACCGGGAAAGAGAAAGAGCGGTGGCCGCGTCCCGATCTCCCGTTGGGCGAATAGATGCGTCTTTCTGCGCGAGACAAGCGTGATGGCGTCCAGGGACTGGGCCAGGGTTTCGATTGTCGGCCGTTCCATGACGAGCGAAAGGGGGACATCCAGCGCGAGTTCAGACTTGAGACGCGAGATCAGCATGACTGCCAAGAGCGAATGCCCTCCGAGCTTGAAGAAGTCGTCCTTGATGCTGATCGGTCTTACGTTTAGTATCTCTTCCCACAGTCGAGCCAACTGTTGTTCCAGCTCAGTGCGAGGCGCCATGAACGCCGTGGACGGCGCGCGGAGTGTGGGGTCCGGTAATGCCTTGCGATCGACCTTCCCGTTCGTTGACAGTGGCAACGCGGAGAGGCGCACCACCTGCGACGGGAGCATGAACTCCGGAAGCTTCGATGAGAGCTGGGCTCTCACCCAGTCTTCACCTAGATCGCTGTCGTGCTCTGCAACCACGTACGCAACCAGAGACTTTTGGCCCGATGCATCGGGCACTGCGGCACATACTGCAGCACGCACCCCGTCTACGGCCAAGAGAGCTGATTCTACCTCGCCCATCTCGACGCGGTAGCCCCGAATCTTTACCTGGAAGTCCGAGCGTCCGAGGAATTCGAGCTCGCCGTTCTCGAAGAAACGCGCGAGATCGCCCGTCGCGTACATTCTCTGACCAGGGCGAAACGGGTCGGGAACGAACCGCTCCTTCGTCAGGGTGTCACGATTCAAGTAGCCGTTCGCTAGACAGACCCCACCAATGTAGAGATCGCCGGCTACCCCCACTGGCGCAGGACGCAGTTGCTTGTCGAGCACGTAATACCAGCAGTTCTGGATGGGCCTTCCATACGGGATGCTGCTCCAGTTCGGATCGACCTCACGCACGTCGTACCAGTTGGACCAGATGGCGGCCTCCGTGGCACCGCCAAGGCTCTTGACCTGAACAGCGGGGAAGGCTTGCCGGATAACGTCCGGCAATGTGACCGGGATCCAGTCTCCGCTCAGCATTACCAAACGCAATGGGGCAGTGGCTGAGGAGGGTGGAAAAAAAGGGGTGATTCGCTGTAGGGCGGCCGGCGCAGAATCCCAGATCGTAATCTTCTGGTCGACCATTGCTGTTGCGAGCGCCACTGGGTCGCTCAAGAGTTCGTCGCTCGCAACGACGACCGTCCCGCCAGCAGCCAGTATGCCGAACGTGTCATAGACGGAGAGGTCAAAGCAGTGCGAGGTAACGAACAAGAGGCGATCTCGGGCACCCACCTCAAACTGACGGTTGACCCAGTCGAGGGTGTTCACGACCGCTCGATGGGTTAGAACCACACCTTTCGGGATCCCCGTGCTGCCCGATGTGAAAATCGCGTAGCATACGTCCTGCGGTGTGGCTGAGCACGGTGGGCGCTCGGCTGGTAACTCGAGCAGTGCTGCACTCTCGCGTTCGAGCACGAAGCAGGGGACATCGAAGAGATCGAGATACCGCCCCTCGGTTACGACCAGCGCGACTTGGCTGTCCGTAAGCATGAAGGACAATCGATCCTTCGGATAGGTTGGGTCGAGCGGTACGTATGCTGCTCCCGATTTCGCAATCGCTAGGAGTCCGGCGACCAAATCAATTCCGCGGCACAGGCACAGTCCGATGTAGACGTTGGGCCCCGCGCCACGCGCTTGTAGGGCGCGGGCGATGCGGTTCGCTCGCTGTTCCAGCTCGCGATAGCTAAGGGACACCCCGTCTTCTTCTACGGCTGGCGCGTCAGGGGTGCGTTCGGCCGAAGCTTCAAAGGGCTCATGAATGCAGAGCTGATCGGGAAACGGACGGGCAGTGCTGTTCCATCGGAACAGCACCAAGTCACGCTCTTCCGGCGGCAAGACGTCAAGCTCTGCAACCCTGCGGCCGGGTTGGGTCGCAAGCAGCGCGAGAGCGCGACCGAATGCTGCCAATAGCCGGTCGACTGCGTTGTGCTTGAGCCGGTCGCAGTCGTAGATTGCCCGGACCTCGAACTTGGCACCTTGGTAAACGGTGATACTGAGTGGGATCGAGGGCCGTTCATGAAGTGAGATCGTGCAGTCTCGCCAACGGGGTTCTTCAGATGTGATCAGTTCTTGACACAGTTCGCGATTCTCGAACATCACCAGTGTCTCGAACAAAGGGTTGTTTCCGCCGTACTCCGCGACTTTTGCGACTTCCACTAACGGGCAATGCTCGTGATTGCGCAGCTCGATGTTCTGCCTACGGACATCAATCAGAAGGTCTTCGATCGTTTGAGCGTCGGACAAGCGCAATCGGATCGGAAGTGTATTGATGAACAACCCGACCATAGAAGCTGCATCGCCATTCAACGCCGAGTGCCGGCAAGTGCGGCAGCTGCCGAAAACCACGTCCTGATCACCCGTGTACCGAGCCAAGACCAGCGCCCATGCACCCTGAATCAAGGTGCCAAGACTAGTGCCGGTACGTTCGGCGCATTGCCGAGCAAGCCTCACAACCTCTTCATCCAGGGAGCATACGCTTTCACCGTACCCGTCATTCGAGCATGCTCGACCTTTGGGTTCCGCGCACGGTAAGGGAGTTGGGTCGCGCTTTCCGGCGAGTAATGCGCGAAAATACGCCAGGCCCGGCTCGAGATCGACGCTCCGGAGCCAGGTAATGTAGTCGGCGTAGGGGCGTGCCGGTGCCGCAAACACCTTGATGCCTTTGTTGAGCAGCTCATCGTAGGTCGAGAACAGCTCGGTCAGCAGTGGCCCAAACGAGCGCCCGTCTAGAAGAATATGGTGGAAAGTCCAAATCAGTTCACTCGTGCATGGTGCAGTCCGAATCACCGTTGCTCGCATCAGTGGTGCCTTCGAGAGATTGAACCCGCGCGCGCGATCGGTTCGCAAGAGCTCAGCGCGACGTTTTGCTCGTTGCGCTGTATCGAGGCCTTCCCAGTTTTCGGTCTGGATCGGAACGCTTACGTCGGCGTTGATCAGCTGTTTAGGATGCTCAAGGTTTTCCCAATGAAAGCTAGTGGACAGAATCGAATGGCGAGCGGTCAATTGGTCAAAGGCGGACTGAAGAGCGGCTACGTTCAGTTCTTCCTTGAGGACCAGATGCAGTTGTTCGATGTCGAAGCCCGAAGAATTCCCGCCCTGGTCGCAGAGTAGTGCCTGAAAGAGCATACCCGATTGCATCGGCGAGAGTTCGTAGCAAGGCTCGTTCGTAGGTAACTGTTTGGCACTCATGGTTCGCTCTCTGGTACAGACCGCGTCGTACTGACAGCCCTCGCTTCGAGCAGGTAGGCTGCATTCTCGATGCTCCACGTGGCATCGTGGATGCCGCGTCGCCTTTGCCGCCAGCGCGAAGGCTTGTGAGAACCGTCTGCCGCCCAAGACGTCTCGCTCGCGGCTCGTATCTGGGTGCTTCTCCGATCGTAACACTTCGTCTCTTCGGGTCGCGGTGCGTGCTACTACAAGCTTTCGTCGCGGGAGATTCGCTACTCAGTCGAGTAATACTCGACCGACGCGTCTGCCACCGTAACAAGCCCGAATTTGCGATAAGCGAGTTTGTCGTCAGAATACGACCAGCTTAGCACCGAGCTAGTGTGGGTATGCGCAACGATCGTTGCCTTCACCAGGTGTGTCATAAAGGTAAACCATCGTTGCATGGTTGCACGAGAAGCACGAGCGTTAGAGATTTCGTCGCGGGGGCTCACAATCCCAACGTGCATCGCCCCCATTCGTCTCGACCGTGATCGTCAACGCTTATCTTCGACGGGAGCTGCTCGTCATCGTTATGGGCAGCAGCCCTTACCTGTACTCGGCACTATGGACAGTGGGCACCGGGTGCAGAAGAGCTACGGGGCATGAACACCGCGGGATTGCACCCGCACTCTTCTGGGGAGTTGCTAGGACTAAGGAAGCCCGAGAGGCAGAACACTCGGGGTACTAACGAAGTACCGTGTGAACTACGGCAGCCCAGCCGCCGGGCTTGACGGTGACCTTCTGCTGCAGACGATCCCCCTGCACGTTCACGTCGACCAGGTGAGTGCCTGCCTTCACCTGCAGGCGCGCGATCGCGATGCGTGCCGGAAGGGTTGACCAGCTGCGCGTGTCTGGCGTGTCCATGGCGGTGAGCGTGGCTTGCGTGCCGAGTGAGAGGAGCAGCCCGACGATGCCGTCTTTCGCGTGACTCACGGCTTGTCCAGCCACTACGCGCGCCAGCATACGAGTAATTGCGGACGCCACCACCGTGCCCTGAACCTCTTCCCATGCCTTGAACGCGGCGTGATCCACGGAAAGCGCGGGTTCCGGGTCTTCGCTCTGACCGTCAATGCTGACGTGAGGCGTTGCCCACTGCCCCGTTGGTCGCCCCAGACGAGGGAAGTTGACCCACGTCACCAGGCCTTGCGCGGCCAAACGGTTCGCGCGATTCACGTCGTAGGGGCTGAGCGCGCCGCTCGCGTAGGTGAGGGCTAAGCCGATGGGAACCCGCTCAGCGATTTTGGCTGGAACACGGCCGTAATTGACGACCACGAGAATTTCCCCCGTTTGGTCGTCGGCATCACTGCCCGCGGTGCGCGTGCCCTTGGCAACGACCTCCTCCAAGCGAGGCGAGCGAAAGCTGCCTCGCTCCGTTAGGCGCGCAACGGCCTGGCCCAGGCTGGAAAAGCGTGAGTGGGCGAGCGCCTCATCGTAGTAACGCAACGCCTCGTCAGCTTGGCCGCTCTTCTCGAAGATGAATCCGGCGAGGTAGCTGCCAGGTGCCAAAAACGCTTTGGTGTCTTCCCCTGCGTTCTTGAAGTACTCGGTCAGCACACTCATGCGACGCGCCTCAATCCGTGCGCCCTGCAAGTCACCGCGAGCAAGGTAGTTCATCATGTTCATGGTGTTGACGAGCAGCTTCTCGTAGGCTGGCGCTCGGTATGGCCCCGTGTCGTCGGAGAACAGGTACTTACCGAGGTCGTCCTTGGTGCTATGCGAAAAATCGAGCACCATGAGCTGCTTGTCGCCCAGCTCCAGGTCCCGACTCGATAGATCATACCTACCGAGCTGCATCAGGACCATCGAACGATCGAGCACGAACAGGATCTTGTCGTTCAGGATGTTGTTCGGAACATCTTCAGCGCGTTTGACGTCCAGCTTCTCGTTGAGGGCTTCGAGTGCTTGCTTTGGCTGACCTGCGTCGAGGGCATTACGGGCCTTCGCGGTTTGCGCGGCATGCCCGGCGCACGCAGAGGCCAAGAGTGGCAGTGCTGCAAGGAACAGACGGATCGGTTTCTTCCAACCGGCACTGGAAACGGCTTCCGCGGCAACGCGATGGGTTGACCCGAGAGGGGGACGGCGTGATGGCTGCCTGGTAGATGAATCCAACATTGGGATCGCCCGAATTCTTACACTGGTGGACTTGTGTCGCTCGCCTCGGTGAAGTCTCACCGTGATCATGGACCGATGCACGATTGATTCGTCCCGTGCCGCGGTACGGGCAGTCGGGGCTTCGAAGCAATACGGGATAGGTTGGGCTAGCACCGAGACGGGCAGGGAAGCTGGCGCCAGAGCACCTCGCCGAGAAGACCGAAGGGGAGACGGGCCTTCTGGCGCGTGGCGCTACTTGATAATTGCCTTGGTGAGTGACGTCTTATTCTGGAAGAGAACATCGCCGGTTTCGACGTCCAAGACCTGCAAGAACAACGAATACTGGACGCGACGTTCGCCGTCGAACATCTCATCAGAGCTAAAGACTTTGCCCGTAACGAAGTACTTAGCCCCAGCCATTCGCCCCCAATTGGCGATTGTACCTTTGTCGTAGGCAGCCCCTTGCTGCTTGGCCACCTCCTCCGCCAACTGATCTTGATTCTCCCGACTGATCAAGCGCACGTGACCCGCGTTGACGAGCTTGGTCTCGATGTCACTAGCCAACGAGGAAAGCGCGCTTTCGACGTGCTCCGACGTCTCATTCCGGATCGGAAGCACGGCAATGCGCGGCTGACTCTCCGTTTGCCAGCGCTTGACAACGGCCGAGGATTCGAGTGCCGTGAGATTCTCGTTCAGCAGCTTGTGAAGATCCCGCTTGTCCAGTCCGGTGCCCATGGCCTGATCGTCGAGGCCTGCCACGTCTTCACCGCGAACAGCCTTTGGACCGCCGCAAGCGGCTAAGGCCGAACCACACAGCAAGAGGAGCGTCCCAACTCTAAGTGCCTGCTTCATTACTCGCATCCTTTCGGGCCCCGCTATGCCCCGGGGCTGCCCACGAAAGGTAGAACCGAAAGCGACAAAGGCCAAGTCCGAAGGTCCGATGCCTCACCCGCAACGAGCGCGTCGGCATCCTCGGTCGGAAACTTGTCGGGAATTTCTGCGCAAAAAACGACTAAGGCCGCTCATCGTCCCTTGCGGAAACGACCAGCGGCCTACGTCACGGCCGTCAGAGATTCAAGCCCTTCCCGTCGCCTGCCGAGCTGTAGATGCATTCGTCAGTGCTTGGGGAAGGTTTTTCTTAGCCGCGTCGTACCGGGATGATCTGTACCCGGCGCGCATCGCCTTCACCGTCGCTCTTGGTGATGACTCCTTCGAATTTGGCGAGTGCCAAATGGACGACGCGGCGATCGCGCGGATTCATGGGTTCGAAGGTGATGATCTTGCCTTCTTCGACGGCTTGTTTGCCCAAGCGCTTCGCCATGGTTGCTAGCGACGCTTCGCGACGCAGACGATACCCGTCGGCATCGACCAATACGTGCCGTCGATCTTGCCCCGGACGGTTGATGACGCGGTGGGTAAGAAATTGTAACGCTGCCAGCACCTGTCCCTTTTTACCGATGATGCGTCCCGAGTCACGGCCCGTCACTTCCACGACGATTTCCGGCTCTTCTTCGGGGCTCTCCTGGCGCGGGCGGCGCAACCGCACGCGGCAGTCCATGTCCATTTCATCGATCACGGACGTGACAAACTCGAGTGCCAGATTCGCCCGCTCGTCCCCGCGATAGTCGTTCCGATCCTCGCCCCCATGGCGACTACGCCTGCGGGAACGTCGTTGCCCTCCGCCGGGCTGCCCCGGCTGAGCTGCCTCGTCACCGGCCGCAAGTGCTCCGTCCCCGGCGGGTTCGGGAGCGTCATGCTGCTCTGGTTTCTGCTCTCCCTCGATCATGTTCATCGTGCCTTTCCTTTGGCCGACGACGACCGCCGCTCAGCGCCTCCCTCGGCATTGGGCTTGGTCGTCACGTTAGAACTTGGGTCGTTGGCTGCCGACCTACGGGCATGCCGCTCGACGAGCTGTTGCTGAATGATCCCGAGCACGCCGTTGGTGAACATGTACACGCCGAGCC
The DNA here is from genome assembly GCA_050263495.1 of Myxococcales bacterium. Lineage (GTDB taxonomy): Bacteria > Myxococcota_A > Polyangia > Polyangiales > Polyangiaceae > FEN-1139. Next base: position 13,142 of record JBLNFG010000026.1, read on the forward strand.
CTGCCGGCAGGAACAACATGAACACCGTGAACATCGCGGGCATCATGTACAGCATCATCTTCTGCTGTGCTGGATCGCCCTGCATTGGCATCATCTTCTGTTGCATGAACGAGGTGGCGCCAATCACGAACGGCAGAATGAACAGTGGATCCGGCAACGACAGGTCGGGGAACCACAAGAACGGGATGTTGAACAGTTCGACCGCGGTCTGCAGCGTCGTGTAGAGCGCGAACCAGACCGGCATCGAAGCGAGCTGCGGCAAGCAACCCTTGAGCGGGTTGACGTTGTGCTTGCGCCAAAGTTCCATCTGCGCGAGGCCCTTAGCCTGCGGATCGTTCTTGAACTTCTCGTTCAGCGCGTCGATCTCGGGCTTGAGCTCCCGCATCTTCATCATGCTCTTGATCGACGGAATCGAGAGCGGGAACAACAGGAGTCGCGCCGTGAGCGTCAACACGATGATGGCGATTCCCCAGTTGGGAATCACGTTGTGCACGCTGAGCAAGAACCCAACCAGCACCTTGGCAATCGCCGAGAAGAATCCTAGATCGATCAACTCGATCAACCGCGTTTGTCCGCCGCCAGCCGCCGTCAGGAGTTTGCGCTCCTTGGGCCCAATGTACGCGAGCACGGAATAGTTGGCGTTCTGTTGCGGATCGAGTTCGACGGCAGGGTAGGCGAGCCGCGCGCGGTACATTGCGCCTGCGGCGTGGTCATCGGACTTGCTCTTGAACCTACGGTTATCCCAGCGTTCCTCGATCTGGAGTTGGCACACGGGAGCCACGCCACTTGGGGCGGTCTCTGGGACGAGCGCCTGAGCGAAGTACGCGTCGGCCACCGCAGCAACCGCCACCGAACCTTTGGCTTGGTACCAATCGCCCTGATTCAGCGGACCGGGGGCGAAGGGTGCGTCCTTGAAATCGCTGGGTTCGAAGTTGTCAGGCCGGGCTCGTTCCGCCGTGCCATCGGCAGCAATGCACTCCACGTCGGAAAGGGACGGGCGCGGGCTGAACATGCCGCCACTCACTTCGGACGCCAAGCGCCACGAGGTGGTATCGATCGTCAGCGCGTGCCGTAGCTTTTGCTGCGCGGCATTCGAGACTTCGAGCGCTACGTTCAGTTCATAGGGTCTGCCCGTCGTGGTAATGGTCTTGGTCAGGCGGACCTTTTCGTCGCTGTACTCGAAGACGCACGTCTTACCGTCCGCGACCTTTGGCGACCAATCGACGAGGTCGTAGTTCGTCTGCCAAGCGGGGTCATTCGGGGCCGCGACGGCTTCGTTCCGAAGATTGACCCGCAATTGCCGACGTAACTCGACGTCGGGAGTCGTCGACAGAGGATACGGTTTTCCCTGACGCCGGTACTTGGCCGTCAACAGGTCGAAATGTTTGATGCTAGCGCCCTGATTGGTGAATTCGGCTCGGAAGGTCTCGGTCCAGATCGTACACGTCGTCTCTGGTGCACGGTCGGACGGCACTTGCGTGCCTTCTTCCTTTAGGGGTTGCAGCTCGACCTCTCCGCCGCCTTTGCCGAAGAACTTCGGCATGTACTGCATCAGGAGGAAGACTCCGAGGCCAATCAAGATCCAGCGCAGAATGGTTTTACCGCTGTCCATAGTCTTTAGTGGGATGGCTGCTTAGGGGTGGCCCTTGCCAGCGTGGGTCGCGACGGCGAGTTGCTCACCTTGCGCCTCGCGCGCCTCTGAACCAGACAAGCTCTGGCCGCCGCGGCTGGGAGGTACCGGATCGTAGCCGCCGGGGTGGAAGGGATGGCACTTGGCCAATCGCTTGATGGTCAGGATGGACCCGTAAAACGGTCCATGGGTGAGGAGACACCCTTCGGCATAGCGCGAACACGAGGGGTGAAAACGGCAAACTGGTCCGAGCAGCGGCGAAATCGTCCACCGATAAAGGCGCAGCACGAATACCAGCAGTCGAACTAACACGTCGCACCCGGTGCGATAGCGCCTGATCGCCACGGCGGGAAGCGCTTTAGCATGGAGCACCCGGCGCGATACGCGTCTGATCTCGACGCTTGGACGACCGAGACCGATGTCGCCGCAGGGCTGACTCGATGCGCTCCGATGCCGCACTCCACTCCTCGGCCAATACCGACTCCTTCAGGTCCATCGACCACTCTCGGGCGATCACCACCAGTTCGGCGTCAGGCGGCCATTGCGACTGCCACTTCCGAAACACCTCGCGTACTAATCGCTTGAAGCGGTTGCGCAACACGGCACAACCAACTCGGCGAGAAACGACGAGCCCTAGGCGGGGCCGCAAGGGGGGCTGCTCGTTTGGCTCTCGACTAGCCACGACAAAAACACAGTGCGGCGTCGACACGCGGACGCCGCTACCCATGATGTCACGGTACTCCGAACGCTTGCGGATTCGCTGGTCTCGTCCAAAGCGACCTTGCGCAAGCGCCGTCGCCACGGCTCTACTTCTCGTAGGCAGTGACGGTCAGGCGCCAACGACCACGTCGGCGGCGATTCTTGAGTACTTTTTGGCCTCCGCGGGTCTCCATGCGCTTGCGATAGCCATGGGTGCGAAGACGGCTCGTATTGCTGGGCTGAAAAGTACGCTTAGACATGACTTCTGGCTCTTCCGGAAGGGGCGGGGATTCAGCCACGAGAGAGGCCTATCGTCAAGCCTGGAGC
>JBLNFG010000027.1:0-4958 GCA_050263495.1 Myxococcales bacterium
GCCAATTCGTACTTGCAGTACTGTCCTTTGGCGCACGCCTTACCCGTAATCCCTCCACAGTCCGTGCTCGGGGAATTCTCCGTCACACAAGCCCCGTAGCGAGCCACCGAAACACCGGCAGCGGCAGCAACGCAGTCGTTGCTATAGGTCTTATCGTCGCAGCCGCAAACGGGTGCATACATCATGTCACAGGCTTCGGGGACCAGGGTGCACGTACCCATTTGATCCGCGGCGCCACACTGAGCGGTCTGATCATACTTGCAGTATTGTCCCTTGGAGCACGCCTTGCCGGTAAGGCCGCCGCAATCGGTGCTAGGCGAATTCTCGGTCACACAGGCGCCGTCGTGGGCAACGGAGACGCCCGCCGCCGCTGCCGCGCAGTCGTTACCATAGGTCTTATCGTCGCAGCCGCAAACCGGTGTATACCTCAGGTCGCACGCTTCGGGGACCAGGGCGCACGTGCCCATTTGATCCGCAGCGCCGCACTGAGCAGCCGAGGCATACTTGCAGTACTGACCCGCTGAACACGCCTTACCAGTGATACCGCCGCACCCATTGTCCGGACTGGGTCCGGCAGCACACTCACCTTCGAAGGCAACGGAGACACCGGCAGCAGCTGCGACGCAGTCGTTGCCATAGGTTTTATCGTCGCAGCCACAGACCGGTGCGTACATCATGTCGCACGCTTCGGGGATCGGGGTGCAAATGCCCGTCTGATCCGCTGCGCCGCAGAGTGCTGTCAATTCGTACCGGCAGTACTGTTTGGCGCCGCAGCCTATGCCCTGCAGCCCGCCGCACATCTGATTGGGATTGCTGCTCGCACCAGCCGAGCCTGCCGCGCCTGCCCCACTACTTACCCCGCCCGTAGCCGCCCCACCGACGCCAGGCCGAGCGGTACTGCTTGTCCCTGGGCTGGCGCCGCCCGTAGCGGTTCCGTTGGGCTTAGTTCCGGCACCACCCACAGCCGTGTCGTCGCCGACCACGCCTGTTTCGCAGCCTTTGGCCGCAAGTTGAACTGGCGCTAGGAGGAAAACGGCGAGCAACCATTTCCCTGTGTGTCCTTGGGTATTTCGATTGGTGTTCATCATAGTCACTCCCTTTGAAGTAAGCGAAACGAATGTCTTGGTTGAACAGTTCTTCGGGTCGATTCGGTTGGAGCAAACTCAAATTTCGCTACGGCGCGTCGGCGCGATTCCGCGCCTCCTCGAGCTTCTCTCGCACGCGCTGTTGTTCGCGCCAAAGGCGCGGGTGGGGGAACCGCCTTGCGTGCTCGTCCAGCAGTCGGGCCGCTAGACTCAGATCACGGACGCGAAGCGCTGCCAACGCGTTGTCGATGAGCCGCGTCTCCTCCACAAGGTAGCGAGCATCCAGGGCCTCCCTTGGCCCTGATGAAGGTGCAATGGTGGTGCCCGTAGAACCGTTCGCAAGGGCCTCACGATTTGGGGGCGACGACTGGAGAGACGTGGATTCGGGAAGCGAAGAGGTTATCGCTTCGTCCGCATGCGCTGGCAATGCCACCTCTGTTTGAGGAACTGCCGCGCTCGTTTGGCTAGATGTCGCCGCGCTCGTTTGGCTAGATGTCACCGCGGCTCTTACCGAGGTTACGACCATGGTCGGTGCATTTGTCTGCGGGGCGTGCACATTTCCCTCCGTGTCAACGCCGGGCGGCGAAAGCAGCTCAGCTTGCTGCTCCGTTGTTCGTGATGCGACAGGTAGAGACGAAACTTGCCGGCGCTCGACGCCGGTACTTGAGGGGCGGCTCTGCAGACTAGTCGCGACACTGGAGCGATGGGCGTGCACCGCAAGCGCAGCCGGGCCAGAGGCTAGCGCGGTGGTCCCGGCCGTAACGATTCCAAGTTGGGCAAGCAGCGGCAGACTCGCAAACCGAATCGACAAGGCAGACACTAACCCAACCTTGGCTATGGCAGTCGTGCCCACGGCAGTCGATCCGGTCGCAGTCGTCCCCACCAGAGTCGAGCCGGCCACAGCCGTCTTTCCACCGGCTGCAAGGGTAACCGCAACGCCGGCACTCGCCAATCGCCTGCGAATGCGGCCTTCGTCGCTGCTCGAGGGCAGATCCTCGCGTAGCGCTTCGAAGTAGGAATCGAGTCTTGGTTCTTCGGTCATTGTGACCTCCGGTCGCGCGCTTCGAGTCGCTGAATGGCCAGCGCAAACGCGCTACGCGCCGCACGCAGTCGCGAGTAAACGGTGTTGATTGGCAGCCCCGTCACTGCACTGATCTCAGGGGCACTCATCTGTTCCACTTGCGCTAAGACGAAGACTTCGCGCTTATCGTCGTCGAGAGCGTCAAGGGCCGTTCGAGCCAACGCGAGTTGCTGGTTACGATGGTACTCAGCTTCGGTGTCGCGTTGAGAGGGCACGCCATGGAGCCGCTCGTCGTTCGAGTCGTTGCGCCTCAAGCCACGCTGATTGCGTTCCTTGCAGCGGCGAGCGATGCGAATAGCGATGGCGTAGAGCCAAGTTCTCGGCGACACCTGTCCGTCGAAGTCGGGCAGCTTCCTCTGCACAACGAGGAATACGTCCTGAATGGCGTCGTCCAGTTCCCTGTCATGAACACCGAGGCTGCGGAGGCATCGCCAAACGTAACGAAAGTGTTGTCCGTAAAGCTCCGCCAAATCCGGGTTGGCCACTGCCCGGATCGGTTCGGCTGAAGGTTCTGCCAGGGGTTGCCCCTGGATCGCGCTTCGGGACATTTTGCGTTTATCCGTCCAGCCCACGAAATCTGTCAGCGAAACCGATAGCCGACTTCTAGAACGCCGTTGGCGGTGCACCAGGGAATCCGAAAAACCTCACCGTATCCGAGAATTTCGAAGCGCAGCGGCAGGAGCTCCAGATGGCCTTCAGCACCCAGGGCGAAGTACCCCCAGTCTGAGGACCATGGCGTGACTCGGAGTCCGAGGTGCGGTCCAAAACTCGTGAGCGCTGCGTTCTTCTCTGTTCTGCTTCCCAACCCGGAACCGAAAAGGCGGTAGGCGGACACACCGAGCTCGAGACGCACTGAGTTGAGCAGAGCGACGTAGGCACCGACCCCAGCACCCAACCCGGAGACTCCCACGCCGCGGCTATTCCCGTCGAGAGATTGGTTCCGCGGAAGCCAACGAACAGCAGCCACTGCCCCAAATCTCGAGGTGTCAATCGCGCCCCTCATGCCGAGTATCGGCCCGAAATTGGGGCGTAGGCCCCAATTAGCCCCAACTTCACCCGCAAGGAACCACCGCAAGGGAGTCGCTGATGGCACTAGCGCGCCTGAACCTCTTGGGCCGCTGTCAGGTGATGCTGCCGGACCGGGTTTCGGCACCGCCGCCGCAGTTGTGCGCGGCCCGAGAGGTATCGCCGCTTTGGGTTCCTCCCAGAGTGCCACAGCGACAACCACTGCCGCTTGAAACAAGTCGGCACAGTTAGGATCCTCCAGCTGGCGTGCCTCGTTACCAACCCTCATCGCGAGGGAGTAGGTATTCGACTTCTCGCTAATCGTGAGCTCTAGGACATCAAGCAGGGCTGCGGCGCTACCGCCCCCAAGGCGCTTGCTAATCTCGGCCTCGAACACGGTGCGGTCACCACAATGAGCCGGTACCGTGAATCCCGCCTTCGCCTCGAGCCCCGGCGCGACACAGAGAATCGCAAGCGCCACCGCACGGGCGGTTCGCAGTCCCAGTGGGTCTCGACCGGTCAATTGCGTTTTCGCGCAAGAATTCAGAGCTAAGCACAAGGCATGTTGACTCTAGCTGAGCCAAGCGAGCGCGCCAGAAGGAGACGCTTGCAGCGTAAGCTCGGAACCCTGGCTGCTTCCTCTTCGGCTGCTACATTACTCTTCGTACGCACTTGCTCGAGGATGGGCCAGGAGTCGATTTGGAGGTTGGAGTGATCGAGCCGGCGTGATTGCGCCGGTCTATTGTTGTGCGGCCAGTTGCACCACCTCCTCGCATCCGTCATGTGGCAGGTGCAAACCAACGCCCAGCGTTACTCGTGTCATACAGAGCAACTCGTATTGGGGACTTCAACGTCGTGCGGCCAGAATTCCTAGGTCGGGCACAAGGAGCATCGCCGTTCCGAACCGTTTGTCGTGCCCATGAGAACGACTCACGTGCATGGCAAGAGCGGGATGGATAGCCTAGTCGCTGACCAATGGATATCCGTCGATCTTGCCTTCACTCAGGTCATTCCCGAACGCTTTCACGAATTTGACTTCTGCCGGCACGCCGAAACCGTAAGTCTTGGCCTCGCTCAAAGCCTCTTCCGCGCTCCAGCCATCAACTGCCATTCGGTAGACACCCACGGCAAGTCCGGTACGGTTGATTCCCGCCTTGCAGTGCACAAACGCCGGCTGATTCGCGGGGTCGGTGACGAAGTCCAAGAAATTCACCATTTGCTCCTGCGTTGGTACACCTACGTCAACGATGGGAAGCCGCAGATAGTTGAGCTTGGCTTGCACCGCGTAAGCCTCGTCGAAGTTGCTTTCCAAGCGTAGATTGACGATCGACTTGAACCCGAACTTTTGCTTCAGGTCGAGGATCTCTTGCCCCGTCGGTTGATCACCTCGCGCAAGGGAAGCGGAAACCCAATCCTCGTAATGCTTGGACCCTCGCCGAGTGCTCTTGAGCTGCGGGTTGACCTCGATGCTTCCGTCGCTGAGTGACTGCGTACTGAAGCCGAGATCGTTCTCGGAACCCCATTCTTGCTCGGCTCCGCACCCGTATAGGCCAACGCTGGCAGCAAACGACAAAGCAAGCATCGTCAAGCGATCTCGCATGATTACCTCCCTCGGTGTTCTCGTCGATCTGGCTGAATTCAACAGAACGATAGTTGCCTGCTATCTACTGTGCAAGCTTCCCATGCGACAACCGTGTGACAGTTCTGTGTGTAACGCGTCAGCAACTTGCAGCATTCTCTGTTTGGGCGGAGTCAGGGGGTGCCCGCGTTGCGTTCCAGTGCAAGTC
>JBLNFG010000028.1:0-4905 GCA_050263495.1 Myxococcales bacterium
GAACGCGACGCTGTAGCTCGAGGCCACGCCTGCAGTGACGTTCGTCGTGTAGTCGATCCGTTGCGGATAGAGGAAGTCGAAATGGTCACCTGTCGGACGAGCGAGTAGGTTTGCGCTGGCACGTCCGCCCTGATCCAGAAAGTCCGGAAGCCCGTCACCGTTGAGATCGAGCGTTCTCAGGATGGTCTTGTCGTCACCGTCGTTACCACCGCCGCCAGCGGTGATGCTGATCGGTCCAATGCCAATCCCCAACTCGCCGCTGATGCCTTTGAGATTGCCCTCGTTGCGCACCATGCCGAACTCGGAACGCGGCGAAGACGGCCCATTCTTGGCAGTGCCCCACACGGTGGCAGCGTCAAATAGATCGTAGATCGGCGTCCCGTTTGCGTCGGTTCCAGTCTGCTGCCCGTCAAAGTAGGCGAACTCGTGGCGATACAGCTCTTCGCCGGTGCGGCCTTGGAGGGCAACGGCCTGGAGCAAGGACTTCTGGAAATCGCCCTGCTTGTAGTTGAACTTGTATCGACGAATCAGCGAGTTATCGAACTGTACATCGACGTGGTCGAGTCGGTGCCGTTGCACCGTCAAGAACCCGGCGCGGCCGTCAATCTTGACGTCCTTGCGCCACTGATCGTTCGGCAAATTGCTATCGAGAACGAACGCGACGCTGTAGCTCGAGGCCACGCCTGCAGTGACGTTCGTCGTGTAGTCGATCCGTTGCGGATAGAGGAAGTCGAAGGGTTGACTCCCGAGCTGCCCGCTGTCGTGCGTGTACGCGACGGACATCTCGTTGTTGAATTGGTCGGTCACACGCTGTAGGCGCCACTCGAAGACGTGCGCCGCATTGACCGGATCAGCAAGGCGAGCATTCGCAGTTTCGCCGTAATAGAACGAAGTACCGCTCTTCGAGGTGACGATCCAGTAATCACCTGCCCCGTTTTGTACCCGTTCAATGCGGTCAAAAGCGCCCTCCACGCGTCGGCGATAGAGGTTCGAACCGGGACTGACGGGCACGATCTTCTGGCCGTCGAGGGTGAACTCTTCGCCACCGTCGTAACGTGGCACGCCGAACCGGGTGTCGATGCTAATGCGCGAGAGGTCGAGATCCCAACCGGTACCGACCCAGGTCGAGTCGGCCTGGCTATTGTACGTGACGGAAAGCGAAGGCTGCACATTGTTGCGCCCCGGCGGTACCTCGAGTGGATATTCGAGATTCGCGCTGCCGTGCGCGTTCGGCTCAGGCGGCTGAATCAAGCTGACGCCCGCCGACGGACTCGCGAGCTTCATCCCCTTCAGCTCATTGGGATTGAAGGATTTGGTGCCGGGGTTGTCCGGCATCGCGATCGTCGCGTTCACGAAGTCGGTGAAGTGATCCGTGACACTGGCAAGACGCCCATCTTTAGGCGCGTCGAGCCGACCAACCTTCACCCACTCACTGCGCCCATCGTCAAAGTAGTACGACGCAATGTTCCCCTCTTGGTAGCCCGGCGGCACTGCAACCTTTTCGTAAGGCAGCTCAATGGCGATGGGCTTCTTGAACTTGAGTCCGTGAGGACCGAAGCGATAAGCGCGACCACCGGGCGTGACATTCACCATTGCGCGGTTCATCGAGGTGACTTGTTCACGCACCAAGGGCCGCACCGTGATTCGGGTTGCGTCAGTAACGGCACCCGCCGGGACCTTCAGAGTGACTCCGGCATAGGAGAGAGTGGTGGGCTTGTCCGGATAGATCCATTCGCCAAAGGGCGCGCCCTCGTCGACGACGGGAAGAGTGGATGATGCGAGCTTGGTTTCGACGCAGGGTGCGATCGGAACGTTCTGCGAGAGCACTCTGCCACTATCGAGCTTGGCCTGAACCTGAAGGGACCAGGCCTTCTTTGCATCGTGCTGCGGCTGAACCACGAACGCGTAGCTTCCGTCTCGACCCACGGCGGACTCGAGCGCAGTTGCGCCGCGCAGGCTTACGTCGGGTCGATCCCCTTGCCCCACGACGAAGCCGCGGACGTACGCTTTTCCGTCGACACATTCGCCGTGTAGCGGATAGCTCACCGTCAGTCGCGGCCCGGCATCGCCCACAATCCGACTGGCAGCGATAGTGACGTCCGTCACACCGTCCAGCTTCGCCGGCTGATGGCGCCCGGCGCTGGCCGTTGCTTTGGCGCCCGCGACGTGCTCGACCGCAAGCGACTCCACCGGGGTGAGGAGCTGATCCAATGGGTAGCGGTGCCAACCCACGCCAAGTCCGTCGAGTTCGATGTTGAGCTTCGACGGACGTAGTTGCGACGCCGAGGAAAGCTCCAACCGACCGTGACCCGGTGCATTCAACTGGAACGTCAGGAAGTGCGGCTGGCTCGGGGTGTCAAAGTGGAACGCTCGCTTGAGTGTTCCCGGGGTAAGCTTTTCACCAAGCTCCCGCGGTTGAGTCGACGATGCCAGGACTCCGCCATTGGCGACCGTAATCAACCGTAGATTGCGAATCGCTGCCGTCGGTCCTGGCGTTCGCTCGAACCGCACGTGATTCACGCCGGCACGGAGCCAACTCGGAGCAACCTCTTCGACTTGGATTCCGCCTCCTTTGCCCCAGCGCGGCGCAAAGCCTCCTTGCGGATCGCCGCCATTGATGCTGCGCCTCACCCCCGTCCAGTGCGACGCACCAACCAATTCATACACCAGAAAGGCGCGGGCAATCGCCCGAGGTGACTGTTGCACCACGAACTGGAAGTCGGCGCTCTCCGCACCACCCACCGATCCGCTAGCAGGGCTCGCGGCGGTCGCCAGAGCTCCAGGCAACGTGCCCGCGATAATTTGATCTGCCAAGAGCGCCTCTTGGTAGACGCGAGTCCCTGATCGATAGCTCCAGAATCCGATCTCGACCGGTCCGGAGGAGTCCTCGGGAGCCCACTCAAGCACCAGTCGACGCCCGTTGATCGGTTCGCTGGCAGAGTGACGCGTTACCTGTCCACGCCCCACGTTGACGGCAACGTCGGTGAGCCCTGGTTGCGGCTTCAATCCCCAATCCGTGTGCACGAGCACCTGCAACTTGCCGCGTGCCGGCCCTTGCAGCGTCAATTCACCGATACTTGCCGTTTCGTCGAACTCAAGCTCGATGCGCGTCGTCTCGCCGCGCACCGATGACAATTGAGTCCGGGCGTTACCGTCGAAGGCAGCCCAAGCGTCCGTAACCGTTCCGCCCAAAACGCGCGCAGCAATGGGCACCACTGGCGCCACGAGCGGTTGGGTGCCGTCTTGCTGAGCACCCGACTCGACCGACTCGAGATCAGCGAAGCTATCGACCGCTACGGATTGAAGCTGACCCTTGGACTGCGTCAAGTATCCAGGCGGAACGAAGGGCGTCCCCACTAGAGTTCCTGCTTGGCGCGGTTTGGTGACAGCGGCCAACGCCGTTAATGGCGTCGATAATCCAAACACCAAGATCATGGCGGTCGCGGTAAATCGTGCACCGATGGAACGGCGGAATGTGCTGTGCATATCGATATCCCAATTGCCCAAAGGAATTCGTCGAAAACCTAACGGGATTCTTCCTGCCGAAAAGGATCGCTAATGAGCCTTCACCCTGGAAACAGGCTCTCTACCAGATGTCGGTTTTGATTCGAGTCGTGCAAGCGCCCTAGGCGCCGAAATAGGTGAGGCGAATCGTGCCTGCGCCTGTACCATTCAGTTTGATCACGGTAGCGCATTGGCTGCTCGTCGGCCCAATCGTGCGCGTCTGCCAATCTGCGCTGAAGGTGTTCGAGCCCGAGGTGCCCTTGCAGCTGCTGCTCCACGTGAACGGCACGGGATAGCTGCCACCGGTTTGGGTCTGTAGCTGCATGGAGCGATTGGTGCCCCACCAGCTTGGATAGCCGTTTTGCACGCGCAAGCAGGCGTTTGTGGGCACGTTGGTGACGCTATTGGGCGCACCAAGATCCGTAGCCGTGGCCGCAGTACACGAGCTGATCGCAGCACAAACCCCGCCGGAGCAATTGTTCGTGGTGCAATCCGCATTGGCGAGACACGCCTTGCCCACCGTACAGGTCGCGCCGCAACTTGCACCGCAATCGACGTCAGTTTCACTGCCATTCTTCGTGCCGTCGTTACAGCGCGGCTCGATGGCGCAGGTGGCGCTGCAACCGTCGCCAGACGTCGTGTTTCCGTCATCGCACTGCTCGCCGCCGTTAACGACGCCGTCACCACAGATCGACTCGATGGTACAGGCGGCACTGCAACCGTCGCCGGACGTCGTGTTGCCATCGTCGCATTGCTCGCCACTATTAACGATGCCGTTGCCGCACTGTCCCTCAATGGTACAGGTGGCACTGCAGCCGTCGCCGGACGTCGTGTTTCCGTCGTCGCACTGTTCGCTGCCATTAACGACGCCGTCGCCACAGATCGGTTCTTTCGTACAGGTGGGGCTACACCCGTCACCGGCCGTCCGATTGCCGTCGTCACACTGTTCGCCTGGATTGACCACGCCGTTTCCACACGATCCGCCAGTGAAGGTGCAGGTTGGGAATTCGCGTTGCGTCAAATCGGTGGCTTCTCTGCAGATTTTGGCTAATGCGGCTTGCTTGAAGCCACTATCGTGCAGGGTGCGCCAATTGGTACGCTGGCGGACGATGCCACTCTTTAATTGATTGAATTGGTCCCCCGGCAGCACCGCCTGCATGCAGGTTTCGTACTGATCGAGGTAACTGTCGCATTCCACGACGCCGGTGCTTCCGTCAGTAGCCGTGAGGTGTTGCTTCGCTGAGGCGATTTGCCCTGTTTCATGCTCGCTACAGCCCAATCCAGCAATAAACGGAAGTAGACGCAAGCCTTGCCTGAGTAGCCGTCTCATATGCCAGTTCCGCTCCTCGACACGTCGAGTAAGCCCCAATGTTCAAGTCAACGAACGCAGTCCAATACTCC